>WJIW01000090.1 GCA_014730065.1 Armatimonadia bacterium
CACCTACGGAGTCGAACTCTCAACGATCGCCCGCAACATCGGCGACCGTCACGCCACCGTTAAACGCATCTACCTCGGCTACAGAGTCTTGCGACTCGCAGAGGAGCGCCGGCTCTTTGACAGGCGGAACCGCTACAAGGAGCGGTTCTTCTTCTCCCACCTGTACACCGCGATGCAGAGGTCCGGCTTCCAGCGGTTCCTGCACCTGGACACCGACAACCTGGATGAGCCAGTTCCTGACGACCGCAACTCGGAGCTGTCGTTGGTTATGCTATGGCTATATGGCGATCGACGTCGCGATGTGGCACCCGCAGTCAGGACTCAGAACCCCTACCTGAACCGTTTGGACGACGTGCTTCAACACGATGGCGCCAGGCGCCGCATGGTGCAGGCCAGTGACGTCGAGGAGCCCGATCTAGTCGATGCAGTCGACCGAGCCCGGGAACTCACCCGCAGCGAGTACGACCACCTGACGGCGGCCATGGACGAGGCGTGGGAGTCGCTACAGAACGCACTGAAGAAGGTGAGCACGGGATACGCGGGGGAGGAAGAGCCGCTTAGCCAGGCCCGAGACATTGCCACCATGGCTAACGATCTGCTGGACCGTATCGAGGCAGGCCACCATGAAGCCGAACGGGAGCGTAGCGGTGCTTCTGCGGGTTGACTACAGGAAGCCGTCACAGGTCGCTGATTTGGCCGAGGCGTGCGCATGGCATGAGCCTTGCTCCGTTGAGGAGCTTACCGGCCTGCTGATAGATTGCGGCATCCTGCCGGAGGACTCTGCAGCGGACGAGCGAGAGCGCCGGCAAGAGGCGGAGCGCCTGGCCAATGACGCCTTCGCCCTTATCGCCGAGAGGGCGAAGGCGTGGCCACGAGGGCCACGACTGTGCCCAGTTGCATTGGGTCGCGGTGGCTCTTTGGTCCGCGTTGAGCGTGACCGGGGCATGGCAGGGCGACTATACATGTTCATGGTCGGCCTCTCGCTTCCGCGGACCAGCAAGGCACCGTACTCCAAGGCCATCAAGCTCTTCGAGCAGGTGTCGGCGCACGCCGCCGAAGCCTACATGGGAGGCCACCCCACAAGCGGGCTCAGTTCTTGGGCATTTGGGTGGCCACGTGACGGTGGGCCGACTGACTTCGCCGAGGCCGTCGATGAATTATGTCGCCGGCTTGGCGAGGGCACGAGGCACAGGAGCAGTGCTGCGGAGCCCAGAGACAAAGACGGCAGGCTCGACGTTGTCGCATGGCGCCAGTTCCCCGACAGACGTCGCAGTAAGCTGATTCTAGTTGGGCAGTGCACGACCTCGATCCACGACTCACAGTTTCAGAAGTTCAGCGCGCTGTCTCCCGGTCACAGCTGGTTCCGGCGCTACGTTGAGGATCCTCCGCAGGCATGTCCTGTACCAGCTGGCTTCTGGACAAGAATGTACGACGAGTCTGGTACGGATGAACTCGAGTGCGATGGCATCTTGCTCTTTGATCGCGTCCGGATAGCGACTCTCGCCGCAACGCTGCCTAGATCGCTGGCGGACGATGTGCGGACCCAGACCGGGTATCTTCTCGATGAGGTCCCGCGCCCATGATCCACCGCTTCCACGCCATATGCCCCTACTTCGCCATGTTCCCCGAGACGTTCCCGGAGACGTGGATCTCGCGCCTGACGGCCCAGGGCGACCTGGTGATGGATCCCTTCGCGGGTCGCGGAACGACCCCGTTCCAGGCGCTGCTCATGGGTCGGCGGGGGCTGGGGGCTGACATCAACCCAGTCGCTAGCTGCATCACCCGGGCCAAGCTGAGAGCCCCGCGCAAGCAGACCGTACTCACGCGCATCGATCGGCTCGAGGGGGAGTTCGAGACTGGCCGGTTCGCCGCTGCGGCGGCCGAGCTGCCGCCCTTCTTCCACGCGGCCTTTCACCCCCGCACCCTCGAGCAGATACTCTATCTCCGTGAGACACTCCAATGGCGCGGGACTGACTCGGACTCCATGATCGCTGCCCTGATCCTGGGGCGCCTGCACGGGGAGACGAAGAAATCGCGTCACTACCTCAGCGCGCAGATGCCGCGCACCATAAGCCCCAAGCCCGAGTATGCCCTCCGGTTCTGGAAGGAGCACGGGTACCAGGCGCCCGAGCGCGACGTGTTCAGCTTCCTACGCGAGCAGCTTGAGTTCCGGTACGCGTCGGCTCCGCCACCCAACAAGGGCCGTTCGATGCTGACCGACGTTCGATGCCTGCCTCAGGCCGCACGCGCGTACTCCGGGCAGGTGACCTGCGCGATCACCTCGCCGCCCTACCTCGACACTACCCGGTACGAGGAGGACCAGTGGCTGCGGCTTTGGTTCCTGGGCGGAGAGCCACGGCCAACCTATACTCGGGTCTCCCGTGATGATCGGCACGCCAACCGCGAGCGGTACTGGGCATTCATCGGACACATGTGGCAAGCCCTGGGCGAGATGCTTGCACCGAAGGGGTACGTTGTTGTGCGGCTCGGCGGTCGGAGGCTAGAGCCGGAGGACATCGTCGATGGCCTAACCGGCAGCACCCAGGTGTGCTCGCGAACCGTCCATCTGGTTGAGCACGAGGTGTCCCCGATCGGAACCAAGCAGACCCACGCATTCCGTCCGGGCTCCAAGGGCTGTGCCTACGAGGTGGACTGCGTGTTCCGCATGGACTAGCCCTGCCTGCCATCACCCCTTGCAGGTCTACCCGCCCCTTCGGGCCTATACCATCCTCAGAGTAGCGGGCCGCTCGGCCCGGGTGAGGTGATTTGTCACGGATACGCTGCGCGTCGCGGTTATCGGCATGGGGCCCATCGGGAACCTCCATGCGGACATCTACAAGGAAGACCCCCTCTCTACCCTCGTGGGTGTGTGCGACATCGACGAGGGTCGCGCCGATGCCGGCGCCGAGCGGCTGGGCGTGCCCGCCTTCCACTCCGCCAAGGCCATGCTCGAGGAGCTGGGCCCCGATGTGTGCAGCGTGGCCACGGGCGGGTACGAGTACTCCTCGGACCATCATGAGCCCACCATCGAGGCCCTTCGGGCCGGCTGCCACGTCCTCTGCGAAAAGCCCATCTCCAACGAGCTGGACACCGCCGAGGAGATGGTCCGGGTCGCCCGGGAGCAGGACCGGTGCCTCGGGATCGACTTCAACCACCGGTTCACCCCCGCGGCCCTGAAGGCCAAGGAATGGGTCGATGACGGCAAGCTGGGGGAGCTGCTGTTCGCCAACATGGCGCTGTGGATCGGCAATCCCGCCGAAAGCTCGCCGTACTTCCACCTGAAGGCCCTCCACCCCCACAGCGTCGACATGCTGCGGTACTACGTGGGGGACGTGGAGAAGGTCCAGTGCTTCGCCACCAAGGGGCCCGACCGGACCATCTGGTCCACGGCGCACATGAGCTTCCGGTTCGAGTGCGGGGCCGTGGGCGGGCTGACGGGCAGCTACGACATTGCCAGGGGACACCCCATGGAGCGGTGTGAGGTGGCGGGCTCCAAGGGCCGTTTCGTGCTGGAGGATATGTGGCGCGAGACCACCCTCTACCCCTCCGACTCGTGGGACAAGACGGTCTACACCAACCCCGTCTTCGGCGGGTACCGGGACTTCGGCGACACCTTCCGCGCCCGCCTCCACAAGTTTTTGGAGCAAGTGAAGGAAGGCGTCGATCCTGGTGACGTCGACGGCTCGGGCGCCGACGGTCTGGCGGCCCAGCGGATCATCCACGGGTTCATCCAGTCCCTGAACACGGGCGAGGTCGTGAGGGTCGCGGAGGTCGTAAAGTAGCGGAGGCGGGAGGCCGCCTCCGCTCTCGGCGTCCCTATGAACCGCCTGCCACTCGCAGCTCCATCACAGTCACCGAGTGGGCGGGGAAGGTGTGGACGAACTCTGACGACGCACCCGCCACGGGCGACTCCACGGGTGCGATGCGATGCGGATGCAGTATGGTGTTGCGCTCCCGCAGCTCGGCGGCGACGACCCACTGGGTCGCCTCCCGCACCTCCACGCCGTCAACTCGGATGAGGCAGTCGCTCACCGCGGCCGAGGCGTTGACGACCTTCAGGACGAGGGTGTGGCCATCCTCGCTACGGGTGGCCACGGCGTTGAGCCCGCCCTCGGATTGGAGGGCGACGCGCTGGGGCTGGTAGTGCTCGCGGTACAGCTTCATGACCACATAGTTCGGGGCCGGGAACCAGCCGGTGTGGTCGTGATTGATGAAGGCATTGTCCCAGTCGGTGGCATCGGTGCGCCTTAGGAACAGGGCCGGTGTGGCCAGCTCCACCACGTCCAGGCGTTCGAACACGTTAAGGATACCGCCGGCGAACAGGCCGGTGCGGAAGTCGGTGCTCTGGGCGTTCCACTCCGTCACGCCCAGGGTGACATCGGGATTGGTGCTGGCCTCGATGAAGGCGGGGTAACGCGACCACACAGTCTCATGGGCCAGGGGACCCTCGGCAAAACGGTCGGGATCGTCATAGAGGTGGTAGCTGATGACATCGAAGTACTCGCCGGCCATCTCGAGCAGCTTGGGGTCTTCCGATTCCCAGAAGGTGCAGGCATAGAGCCGGAGGCCCGGCCACCGCTCGCGGATGGCTTCGGCGAAGGGGATGAGCCGCTCGGCATAGGCTTCGACGCCCATGCCCCAGGTCTCGTTATCCAGCTCCCAGTGGACCACGTTGTAGGGCTCGGGATGACCGTTCTCGGCCCGCAGCTTGCCCATGGGGGTGGAGGTGTCGCCATTGCAGTACTCGATCCACTCCAGGGCTTCGGTGAGGTACTGCTTCCAGACCTCGGGGCTATCCCATGAGCCGAGATTGAGGACGATCATGGGCTCGGCGTCCACGGCTCGGCACATGCGGATGTACTCGTCGGTGCCGAAGCCTGCGTAATCCCAGTGGTTCCAGGGAGTGTTGAAGAAGGGCTTGCGCTCGTTGAGGGGTCCGATGCTGCGCTTCCAGCGGTATATGGAGGCGAAACAGCCGCCGGGCCAGCGCAGGATGGTGGGCTGAAGGTCCTTGATGGCCTGGAGCAGATCGGCTCGGCAGCCCGTATCGACCGAGTCGTCGCGGAACAGGCTGATCACGTCCACGAATAGGGCGCCCCGGCCCTCTCCCCGGATCACCAGGCGGGCATCGGGGTCATCGATTGTCGCGTCGAGCCGGAAGGGGCACTCGGTCCAGCCGTTCTGACCGGGGGCGAGGCTGGCGGAATCCATGACCTCCCCGCTGGAGGTCTCGAAGGCCACCGTGACGCTCCGGACATCGCCCTCGATCCGCATCCAGGCCCGGCCCAGGTACGCATGGCCCTCGACGGCGTTGATGCGCTTCTGGTAGATGCCCTTGGGGCCGGAGTCGTCGAGCTCGATGCGGGCCGAGTAGCCGGTATTGGGCGATCCCGTCTTGGCGGCCACGAAGGCCTCGGGGTCGGTGTCGGGCAGGGGGTGCCAATGGTTGATTGTCGATTCGTTATCCTCGACCTGGAACCGCACGGGCAGGGGATGGCCCTCCAGGTCGGTGACCCGCATGTCCTTGAACTCGGCTTCGGTGGCCCATGTGCCCAGGCCCACGGCACCCCTGGCGTGGGTGTCGTCGCGGTGGTCCAGGACCAGCTCACCATCGATCCAGCCCTGGATGTGACCGCCCTCCACGCGCATCCTGACGTCGTACCAGCGGCCGGTTTCGATGGAGCCTTCTACTCGGGCGCTGATGCTGCCTCGGGCGCCGTCACGCTCCAGCTCCAGGGCGTGCCCCACGTTGCCCCAGCCGCCGATGTTCCACCAGTAGAAGTTGTCCTCATCGGCGGCCCGGACGATGACCAAGAAGCCCTCGGCGCCGGCCGTCTTCCTGGCCCGGACTCGGAACTCGTAGTCGTCCCACGCGGGATCGCCGGCCAGGAGCTTGGCGTCGGTCGTGCGTCCCGTCTGGAGGAGGGTATCGCCCTCGACGCGGAAGCCTACGGTGGGCGTGACGAAGCAGCGGTTCCGGATGAGCTCGCCGTACAGGCCGTCGTTGACCGAGTGGTAGATATGCTCCAGGAACTGGCCGTACACGTGGGGATGCACCTGGCCGGTGACCCGACCGGGGTCGACGGCCAGCAGGGAGTCCACTCCCCGGGGTAGGTCGTCAACGGATGACATGATGGCAGTCCCTTCGATGGGGGCGGTGAGGGCGCGCTGCGCGGTCACGGCGCTACTCTGGACGGTAGCTTGCCAGTCTTGGGCGAAGGCGGGAGTCACGGCGAGTAGCATCAGAGCAAGGCATGAAAGGCGCATGGGATCATCCTCCACGACTGAGCGGGTGGCTTCTGCCCCAACATCCCGTGCCCCTTGTCGGTAACATGCACGGTGCCAGGTCTGTCATACATAGGGGGATCGAAAGGTGGGCGACCGCGTGGGTGCCGCTAAGATGGTCGGACGGATCGGCAGGGCTTCACTTCTCGCGAGCCTTGCTCTACTTGCCCTCGGCCAGCCCGGATGGGCGACGGCCCCGGAGCCCGGGGCGTGGATCTACGATGAATGCCCCCTCACGGGAGGGGTGCTGGTGGATCCCGCGCGATGGGCTCAGGGCGACGAGGGCCTGGCGGACATGGTTCGCGGCATCGACCAGATCATCGAGGCGGACCGGTGCCAGAGCCTATACATCTATCTGTTCAGCGATGGGCACACGCTCTGTGCGGTGCCCGACTCGCCCTTCCCGAGTCTGGACCCCGAAGGTGACTTGGCCGCCTTGGGCGAGTGGATCGAAGCCCGGCGGGCGCCCGGCGTGGAGGTGTACGGTGTCCTCGATCTTCTGGGATGGCATCGGGCCGGCGCCACGCTCCCTTCGCCCTTCGAGGGTGAGCTCGCAGCCCTTGGGGAGGAGCCCATCCCCGGCGCGCCACCGGCGGAGGGCGAATACCCGCTGATCGTCGACGACCGGACTTGGGCCCCCCTTCGCGACCTGGTCACCGTCTTCGCCAGCGAGGAAGTTGGTCTGGATGGCTTGATGTTCCAGCTCGAGCTGCCCACCACGACCATGCTCGGCGGCTCATCCGACACCTTGAGCCTGTACCAGCAGCAGACGGGCCAGCCCATCGAGGCGATCGCAGCGCCCATCGCCGGCGGTGACGAGGGCGCCGTGAACCGTTTCGTGGCCTGGCGGGATCAGCGGATCCAGGAGCATGTGAACTCACTGTTCTGGGCGCTGGCCGAGCGGCCGGACCTGAAGCTCGGCCTGACGGGCCATGCCGGCTACTGGTCGATGCCCAGCGGAGCACGGATGAACTCGGCGGCCGCCTGGCCGAGGTGGCTCCGGAGCGGGCCTCTCTCCACGGTGCTGTTCTTTGGACGGTGGGAGGAAGCCGACGGCGACGACGGCATCGGCTACTCGCTGACCCGGGATGGCATGCTGAAGGAGGGTACGGCGGCGTCGGGCCGGCCCGTTCTCGACGCCCCCAGTGAGCAGACCTTGGCGCTGGTCGAAGCGGGCATGGCGCCCACCGACCAGCTCGTCGCGAACTTCGTGCCCGGTGCCAGCGCCTTGGAGTGGCAGACGTGGATCCGGTCGCTCCCGGAGGTGTGGCCCGGATGCTCAGTCCCGCCCACGGTTCTCCCCGAAGCGATGATGCTGCAAGCAGTACACGGGGAGACGGACGCCGAGGCTGAGGCCCCGGGTGCGCCCGATCTCGATCTTGCCGGAGCCACGGCCGAGGAGGCCTTCGCCGAAGTGAACAAGCGGCTGGAGGCCATGGGGCTGGAGTCGCGCGCCGTGCTGGACCCTATGTTCCTGTCGGAGCTGACCTTCCGATCCGTGACCGTGGAGGTGTCGACGGATGGTCCGAATGCCTTCGTTCAGTTCGGCGAGGTCCTGCGTGCGATCAGGGGGCGGGTCGTCAGGTCCGGTCCGGAGCTGCACGTTGTGCAGTTGCCCGATCCCGCGCGGCTGATGGGCGATCGGCACCAGCAGCTCGGGCAGTGGGAGGCGGCTATCGAGCAGTACGAGGACTGCATTGCCCGAGGTGTGGACCTGATGGCAGCCTATCGGGGACTAGGGGATACCAAGCGCAAGGAGTCGGACCCCCACGCCGCTCTGGAGGCGTACGACATCGCCTACACCATCGGGCTGCGCGATCCCGAGTTCCTGATGGAGGCGGGCAACTGCTTCCGGGACATCGGCCAGGATCAGCAGGCCGAGACCTTCCTGCTTCAGGCGCTCGAGGAGTGCCCACCTGAGAACATATGGGTGGGCTCGTGGGCCCGCGTGGCCATCGGGCGGATCTATGAAGCCAAGGCGGATCTGGCCGAGGCGCTGATCTGGTTCGAGGAAGCGGCAGCGACGTGGGAGGGCAACGAGTGGGCTCACTACTGGGTTGCGGTGGTCAAGCTGGGTCTTGGCGATCGCGAGGGGGCCGCCGCCAGCGCCCGGCGGGCCCTGGAGATCCATCCCGGGCTGACCGAAGCCGAGAGCATCCTGGGTCGGGCGGTCGGCGACGGACCTCAATGATGGGTTCGGTGGGGTACAATGGGGGTCGAGCTTGTGGATGGGAGAACGGCCCCTTGACCACCAGACCCCGCCGGACGCCCGAGTGGCTTCGGGTGAAGATACGCAAGTCGAGCCTGGGGAGAGAGACTAGCGAGCGGCTGGCGCGCCACGGCGTCAGCACCGTATGCGCCAACGCCAAGTGCCCGAACATCGGTGAGTGCTACCACAGCGGCACGGCAACCTTCCTGCTGATGGGCGAGCGCTGCACTCGCGGCTGCGGGTTCTGCGCCGTGGGGAGCCTCGAGCCGGAGGCCCTGGATCCCACGGAGCCCGAGCGAGTCGCCGCGGCCGCAGCGGAGCTCGGCCTGTCCCATGTGGTGATCACGTCGGTGACCCGCGACGATGTGGCCGATGGCGGTGCCGCCCACTTCGCGGCCACTGTCGACGCCGTGCGCCGGAAGCTGCCCGAGGCCACAATCGAGGTCCTGGTGCCGGACTTCGCTGGAGACGAGGAGGCCGTCGCTGTAGTCTGCGACGCCGGGGTGGATGTGTTCAACCATAACGTGGAGACCGTCCCGCGGCTCTACCCGGAGGTCCGCCCGGGGGCCGACTACCGACGATCCCTGAGGGTGCTGGAGCTGGCGGGTCGTCTGCGGCCGGAGACGCCCACCAAGAGCGGCGTGATGCTGGGCCTGGGCGAGGAGCGGGAGGAAGTGCTGGCGGTCATGGATGACCTCCGGTCTGTTGGTTGCGAGATCTTGACCCTGGGCCAGTACCTCCAGCCTTCACCGCGGCACCTGCCCGTGGCCCGGTTCGTTCCGCCCGAGGAGTTCGGGGAGCTGGGTGAAGCGGCTCGACGGAAGGGCTTTGGGTTCGTGGCCTCAGACCCCTTCGTGCGAAGCTCGTACCGGGCCCACGAAGCGCTGGATGACTAGCACCATAATCGCAACAGCCCCTCGATCGACCGACCGAGAGGCTGTCACTCGTTCATCGTATGAGGGGTCTCACACGGAGACCCGGGGTTTAGGCGGCTCAACCTCCGCCCATGGGCGCGTCCATCGCCTCGTCGGTGATGTCCTCCCCAGCGCGCACCCTGGTGACATGGTCTGACACCATATCCTTGCTGTCGGCGTCCCAGCCGGGATAAACGGCTTGAACGGTACCGTCGGCGCCAACCAGCACGCTGTGCGGGGTCATCGACAGACGGTACATGTCCTTGATCTCGCCCTCGGGATCCAGGGCCACCGGGAACTCGTACTCCTTGTCCTCCAGGTAGTCCTTCGGAGCGTCGGCGTCGCCACCGAGGTAGACGGTCAGCAGCTTGAAGTCAGCTACGCCCTCTTCCTCTTCGTCCTTGTTGTTCTCGGCGATGTCCGCGATCTCCGGAACGGCCTCCTGGCAGACAGGGCAGCTCGGCGTCCAAAGGGTCAGGAGCACCACCTGTTTACCCAGGTAGTCCTCCAGCTTCATCTCGTCGCCATCGAGGGTCTCGGAGACGAATGCGGGTGCCTCCTTGCCCAGCATATCCATGGGATCGTCCGACTCTTCGGCGGCCGCTTCCTCGGGCTGGGCGGCGAGTGCCACGCCCGCTCCGCCATCGGTGACGGCAGCGGTGCCTTCCTCCGAGCCCTGCTGACAGCCAGCGGCAAGCATCAGAGCCATTGCCACGAGCGCGAGCATGGCCACGGAGGTCCAGCGTAAGTGCATCTTCACATGCATTCCTCCCATCCTTGTTTGGTAATCAGGGCCTATAGTGCCCGCTTACCATTATACAGGGCATTCGCGGGGGCCGAGCGCGGTCTTCTAACTATCGCTCCAGCCAGATCCGCTGAATCTCCACGGCATGGGGCTCCTGGACATGGCCGGGGAACAGCCAGGCTCCGAAGGTCACGTTCAGGTTCATCAGCCGGCCCGGGTCCAGTTGATCACCCTCGAAGCCCCGGCCGGCGGGGCCGTCCCAGTGGCCGAAGTGGTCCAGGGAGGCGAGTGGCACGCGGACCTCCCGCCACTCGTCGCTCAGCTCGATCACGGTCCCGAAGGGTGCCTGATCTTGCTCACGCAGAACGATCTCAAGCTGGTCGGTGTAGGACTGGCCCGATCGAGCCAGCAGGCAGAGGGTGCTGTAGCTGGACGCGACTTCGGCGACATGCTGCAGCCGCGGCACCAGTCCGATCTCCGCGCTCATCGAGCTGCCCCCCGGGAACCCCTCCGGTGCGGCCAGCCTGAAGGCGGTGGTGCCCGGCACCGAGCCATCGCGCTCGGACACGGTCGAGTCGGCGGTTCCGTGGAGGCGCAGTCGCTCCGGAGTCCCCTCCATGAGCACCAGGGGCGCGCCGGGCTCGAGCAAAGGTACCCGCCAGACGCTGTCCACCGCGGGATCCAGGTAGGCATCGGCGAGCTGCACGCCGTGGGGACCGTCGGGAGCATCGGGTAGGGTGTAGGCTCCGAGACCGATGTGGAAGCCGGTGACTTCGCTCAGGTTCAGCGGAACCGCAGTGCGCCACAGAGGCTTGAGCTCGACGATGGGGACGCGCACCTCGGCCCATTCGGCGGGCACGCGCACCACGGTGCCGTAGCCGATCTGTTCGCCCATGGTGAGGGCGACTTCGACGTGGCTGGTGGCGGCCTCGGCCCGCTGCAGCCGCACCACCAAGGCCTCATGATCGTCGAGGTCCCGACCCGCCAGATCCACAGGCAAGCGAGTATCGACCCACTCCCGGGCCTCCAGCGAATCGAGCCTCGGCTCCACCGGTTGGTCGAGGGTGATGAGTGGGAGAGGTGGGCCGTCGACTTCCTCCCCGGCGGCCAACTCGGCCGGGAAGCGGTAACGCTCCCCGGCGATGGCTGCCTCGGCGCCGAGGCGCAGGACTTCGCCCGCCAGAGCGCGGGCGGGCACCGTCGCCCGGAAGGTATAGGGTCCCGCGGCCTCGGCCGCTACCGAGCCCTCGTTATCCCAGCGCAGAGCCACGTCGTCGGCCTCCCCGCTGCCGACCACGGTTAGCGACACCTGCCAGTCACGATCGGCAGGGAGCAGCTCGGGCACCCGGAGGTACGCCGTAGGCCCTCGGGCATCCTCGGGCGGCAGCGCGATAGGGTCCACTCCCGCGTAGGGTCCGGCATCGGCGGCGCGCAGCTCCCACGCGCCGGGCGTCACCGTGATGCGCCCTCCCTGCGCGCTCAGCGGCTCGGCGAACCCGGCGGGCAGGGCCCGGAAGGTGTCGCCTAGATCGGGTAGGCGAAGGGTCATGGCACGCTCTCGGTGCAGCACGCGAGCCGTCTCCGACTGGGGCCCTCGCCGACGGAAGGGATCGTCCACCCACGCAGCGTCGGGGTACACCTCCAGGCGCCAGACGCCAGGTGCCACGTGATGGAGGAAGTACGCCCCCGTGCCCTCATACTCGATCAGGGGCGAGGAGCCCACACCGGCGATGAGGGCTAGGTTCTCCGGGCTCGGCGGTACCGACGTGGTGTCGGTGCTGTAGATGAAGGCATCATCGGCGACCAGCTCCGAGAGGCCCAACTCGTGGCTGACACGGAAGGGGCCGAACACATCGCCCTCGGGATGGGGTGGGTACTCGCCACCCCGGGGCAGCCGCCGGAAGGCCTCGCCGGCGACCATAATGGCGATGGTCCGTTGGGGAGCGTACGCCAGGTTCAGGTAGTGAGTCATCCAGTGGGCGTTGTGGTGGGCGCAGGCGGTCATGTCGTACTGGAACTGCGCGGCGACCTGGATGCCCGCGGCTCGGAAGGACCGGGCCATGGCGGGGTAGAGGACGCCCGTCGGGACGTCGGCGCAGTCGAACTCGTAGACGGCCTTGGCCAGACCGTCCAGCACCGGGTCGTGGGCCGTGGGGTGGCGATCCACCGAGCCGAGGGTATCGCGCAGCAGGGAGGCGCCGTTGACTAGGCCGGTGGGGTACCAGTTGAAGGTGCAGCCATCGACCTCCGACGCGGCCAGGGCCTGGTGGCGGCCACCCCACCCGTTGAAGAAGATCGGCTTATCGCAGCCCGTGCCGCGGATCGCCTCCACGTGGGCGTTGATGTAATCGGTGATGACCTCATCGGGCGTGCCCGCCGGCGGGATGGGTTCGTTGATCGTCTCGAAGGCCACGATGGCGGGATCGTCCTTGTACGCCAGGCCCGTCTCGGGGTTCACGTGGCTGACGAACTCGGCGAGGAACCGCTGCTGGATGGGCCAGGTGGTAGGGTCTGCGACCATGTCGGCCATGGGGATATGGCTGGAGAAGCCCCCCTCATCCCCCGGAGTGGGCCACCACGCGATGGGCGTGAGCATGGTGTAGATGCCCCGCTCCTTGGCTTCGGCGATGAGGTGATCCAGCACCGCGACGTGATCGTTCTCCACGAGCCCGCCATCGGGTGTGGAGAACTCCCGGTCGAAGCAGTGGAGCCGGATGAGGTCGAAGCCAAGCCGGACGAACTGATCGAGATCGCGCTCGAGCTCCGCCTCGATGTCCACGCCGCGGGCGCGGAGCTCCTGGTATTCGGCATAGAACGGTGGGTAGTAGTTGACGCCGAACAGGGCGACCTCTTCGCCGCTATCGGCCCAGCGAAGGGTGCCCTCCTCGTCGAGGGTGATGGGCCGGTCCGCGGGTCCGACCAGCGTGGTGGCGAGCATGAGCGCGGTAAGCATGGCGTGCCTCCCTGGGCGAAGCCGTCACCGCTTCTTATCCTCCCGCGCCTTCCGCATGGCCTCCTTGAACCAGCCCGCCTGGTCGTCCTTCTCTTGGCGCCGTGGCTTGGCGCTCGTCTGCTTCTGCTTCGGCTTCGACGGCTTCTTGGAGCCCGAGGTCTTCTGTGAGCGCTTCGGCTCGGCGAAGGGGTCGCTCTTCATCGAGAGGGAGATGCGTTGGCGGGCCAGATCCACCTCGAGCACCGTCACCTCGACCTTCTGCTGGACCTTCACCACTTCGGTGGGGTCCTTGACGAAGCGGTCCGCGAGATGGCTCACATGCACCAGGCCATCCTGGTGGACGCCCACATCCACGAAGGCGCCGAAGTGGGTGACGTTGGTTACGATGCCCGGGAGCTTCATGCCGCGCTCCAGGTCCTCCATCTTCTCCACGCCCTCGGCGAAGGCGAAGACCTCGAGCTCATCCCGGGGGTCGCGACCGGGCTTCCCCAGCTCCTGGATGATGTCCTGGAGGGTGGGCAGACCGACGGACCCACCAACGTACCGCTGTGCGTCGATCTGGCGACGCAGCGTCTCCGACGCCATCAGCTCCTCCAGGGTGCAGCCGAGATCGGCCACGATGGCCTCGACCACATCGTAGCTCTCGGGATGGACGGCGCTGCGGTCCAGGGGGTTCTCGGCATCGGGGATGCGCAGGAACCCGGCGGCCTGCTCGAAGGCCTTGGGCCCCAGATGGGGCACGGCCATGAGATCCTGGCGGCGCCGGAAGGGCCCGTTGCTCTCCCGGTGGGTGACCACATGCTCGGCCAGGCGGCGACTCAGGCCCGAGACGTGGGTGAGAAGCTGCTTGCTCGCCCGGTTGAGATCCACACCCACGCCATTCACGCAGCTCACCACGGTGTCATCCAGGGCCTGCCGGAGGGCGGTCTGGTCCACATCATGCTGGTACTGTCCCACGCCGATGGCCTTGGGGTCGATCTTCACCAGCTCGGCCAGGGGATCCATGAGCCGGCGGCCGATGGAGACGGCGCCGCGCACGGTCACGTCGTGCTCGGGGAACTCATCCCTGGCGGCCTCCGACGCCGAGTACACCGACGCACCCGACTCGCTCACCACCACCACCTGGATGGAGTCGGGCAGGCCCGCGGCCTTCACGAACCGCTCCGTCTCGCGGCTACCGGTGCCGTTGCCGATGGCGATGGCCTGGATGTCGAAGCGCGCGCACAGAGCGAGAAGCGCGGCGGTGGCTTCGCGCTCCTTGGCCTCACCGGTGTGGGGATAGATGGTGTCGTGTTGGAGCAGCGTGCCTTGGGCGTCGAGCCAAACCACCTTGCAGCCCGTCCGGAAGCCGGGGTCGATAGCCAAGACCGACTTGCGCCCCAGGGGTGGGCTCATGAGCAGCTCCCGCAGGTTCTGGGTGAAGACCTTGATGGCTTCCTCGTCGGCTCGGGCCTTCAGCTCGTTCCGGGTCTCGGTCTCCATCGATGGGCCGAGGAGCCGCTTGTAGCTATCGGTCGCGGCGGCCTCGACCTGCTGGCTCACCGGGCCCTCGGCCTTCACGAAGCGCCGGCTCAGCACCGCCAGGGCTTCCTCGTCGGGGGGCGCGATCTTCACCTTGAGGTGGCCCTCGTCCTCACCCCGGAACATGGCCAGGATGCGATGGGAGGGCGCGGCGTGGAGCGGCTCCTCCCACTCGAAGTAGTCGCGGAACTTGGCGCCCTCCTCTTCGTGGTCTTTGGCTACCGCGGAGCTAATGATGCCCTTGGACCGGTACAGCTTGCGCATCTCGGCACGGGTGTCGGCGTCCTCGGCGATGGTCTCGGCGATGATGTCCCGTGCCCCTGCGAGGGCATCCTCGGCCGACTCCACGCCCTTCTCGACGGACACGTACTCGACGGCGGCGGCGAGGGGATCGAGGGACGGATCGCTCTGGGCGAGGATGAGCTCCGCCAGTGGCTCCAAGCCCTTCTCTCGGGCGACCATGGCCCGGGTGCGGCGCTTGGGACGGAAGGGAAGGTAGATGTCCTCCAGCTCGGCGAGGGTGGCGGCGGCGGCGATTCGCTCCGACAGCTCCTCGGTCAGCAGCTCGCGCTCGGTGAGGGATTCGATGATCGCCTCCCGGCGCTTGTCGAGCTGGTCGAGCTGATCGAGGCGGTCTCGGATGGAGGTGATGGCCACCTCATCCAGGGTGCCCGTGGCCTCCTTGCGGTAGCGGGCGATGAAGGGCACGGTGGAGCCCTCGGCGAGGAGGGCGGCGGTGGCCGCGACCTGGGAGGGCTTGAGACCAAGCTCCCGGGCGACGATGTCGACGTGTTGGTCCGGCATGGTGGCTCCTAGCTGTGCATGGATGGGCTGCCCCGGGGGGCCGAGGGGAGATGCTAGCCCGAAGGCGTCCACGGCGCAAGGAGAGAGTATGCGATGCCGACGAGCGGCGCCTGGGGCCGGCAGGACTTGTCTTCAGTCGCGCGGAATGGCCGCACGGGCCCGGCCGCGAGTACGTCCGACTGGATCTTGGACACAGCACGCAGAGGGGATGATTGCATGAGCACGAAGCGCGGCTTCACTCTTATCGAGTTGCTTGTCGTCATTGCCATTATTGCTATCCTGGCAGCGATACTGTTCCCTGTGTTCGCCAAGGCGCGCGAGAAGGCTCGGCAGACGTCATGCCTGAGCAACGTGCGGCAGCTCGGGACCGCCACCATGGCCTACGTGCAGGACTACGACGAGACCTACCCCTGGGTGGGGCGCTGGGGGAGAGCCTGGGTCATCCTCTGGGGGTTCACCCATAGGCCAGACTTCTACATGCCCGAGGCGTTGCTGCCCTATACCAAGAATGAGCAGATCTTCTACTGCCCATCCACCACGCTGAACGGCGTGATGCCCAACTTCGAGCCCGTGACCTACGCCGAGAATGGAACCAGCTACCTGTTTAACTACTGGGTCTGGGGCTGGTACCTGCGCGACGACAACACATGGGAGTGGCATGACCATCAGATCGCAGGGCGATCCATCGCGACGGTGGAGTACGCATCCGAGTTCCCGATCATGTGGGACATCCCGTACCACGGCAAGGACTCAGCCGGGACCGATGCCGCCATCGTGCGCCACAACGAGGGCATCAACGTCACCTACGGGGATGGCCATGCCAAGTGGGCCCGGATGCAGGACAACGAAGACTACTACTACTTCCACGGTGACGATGGATGGTAGGCACTAAGCCGAAACCTAACCGGAAGGGACGATGCCGGGTGGCAAAACTGCTGGCGTTAACCTTGTTCGTCTCAGTGCTTGTGTTCACCCTCGCGGTGGTCGGATGCGGAGGGGACGACCCCGCAGCGACAGCCGACGGTGCTGCGGAAGCCAGGGAGTCCGATGTACCCGAGGGCGGGATGCCGGGCGGGATGGTCAAGTCGCCACCCCCCGAAGCGATGGGCGATGATACCGCTGGTCCACCCGGGGCGGTCAAGCTGCCTCCGGGGGAGTCGTAGTCTGGGGTAGCCCCGGGCCGGGTAGGGTCGCGCCGTCTCGGCGGCCCGTCGCTATCCGGCCCCCTCCCGAACGCGCCAGGCTCCGCTACTCGGACCGCCGGTACGCCCCCACCTCCAGTATCCGGCAGTCGCCCCACTCAGACGGCAGCCCCGCGTCCTCGACTCGGCCGTGGGGGTGCATCTTGCCCACGGCCACCCGGTCGGGCCAGCCGGGGAAGGCTCGGCGCTCCAGGGTTCGGATGGGCAGCCACCACTCGCCGTTGGTGGACATTTCGGCATAGATCCATCGGTCATCCATGCGCAGGCGTAGCCATGCGTCTCGACCGGGCTCCACGGGACCCGGGTCCAGCATCTGCATGATGCCCCCGTCGACACCCGTTCGACCCTCGCCGGCACGGAGGTTGATCCTCAAGAACTTCTCGCCGAAGCCCAGCCCCACGCCGATGCCCCAGGTCTGGCCGCCATCGTCACCCGGGTTCAGCTTGGCCACGATCATGCCCACCTCGGCCGGCAGGTCGCGCTCGATATACGCCGAGCGATGGGCCTCGGAGTGGATCTCGATGGCGTCATCGACGGGCTCCACCGTGGTGCCCGGGTAGTCGGTCATGCGGACATCCCATTCCGCCGGTAGGCCATCCTCGAAGGTCTCGACGAAGACGGGCTCCCACTCGCCGGCTTCCTGGTCCTCGAAGCCCGGGAAGGGCGGCGCCTCGACGGCCTCCTCGCTCACGATGAGCAGCCAGCCGCGCCGGGGCACCAGGGGTATGGGCTCACCCACCTGGAAAAGGGTCTCCTCCTGGAAGTCCTCGATGGGCGGAGCGTAGATGGTCGCGCGGCCCGGGTCGAGGCCCAAGCCGTCCCAGTCGATGGACAGGTCGCACCACTCGGGCTCCAGGGCCCAAGTGGCGATGGAGACGAGGGTGGCGTCGTCCCCTACATAGGCGGTGGCCAGGATGTCGTTCCTACCCGTGGACACGGGGCAGTCATCATCCCAGTATCCGAGCATCTCGGCCCGGTCGATGCCGAACTCATCCCATGCGCGCCAGAGGCCGCCGGGGTTGCCCGACCACGGCATCCGGGTGGTCATGCCATAGAGCATCCCGCGCCACGGGTTGCCGCCATCCTGCAGCATCTCACCCATCAGGCCGAAGGGAATGCCCGAGATCTCCGTCAGCCAGTAGTCGGGCTCTCGCTCGTAGTTGAATGACTCGCCGAACCACAGCCGGTCGATGTACGGGAAGAACTCCATGTACTGGTTCGCGGGCTGAATGGAGAAGCCGGTATTGGAGTGGAGGTCGATGAGGGATCCCGGCCGCTGTCTCTTGAGGATCTTCCGGACGCGCTTCAAGATGCGTCGGTCGAAGGAGACGTCGTCCAGGTACAGGCCGTCGATCTCGACTTCGCGAGCGAGCCAGTCCAGCCCCTCCAGGTAGTAGTTGTACCATCGGGACTCGCCGCTGTTGACGATGGCCGCGCACGGCTCGGGATCGAGGGGCTGGTACCACGCCGGCGTGTAGTCGCCATGGAGGTGCTCCCGGAGCCAGGGATAGCCGCCGTCGTCGCCCGGCGCGATCACCTCGTCATCGAG
>WJIW01000009.1 GCA_014730065.1 Armatimonadia bacterium
ACCCGTCGGGCCATAGCACGGTGACGTCAGAGAAGTAGCTGCCAGGCACGTCGATCAGGACGACCATTCTGTGATTATGCCGCCACCCGAGACCCAGCCCGCCGTTGGTGATCGGATCCTGCGAGTTGTACGTCCGGGTGAACTCCAGGGTCGGGCCGCGGCCGTCGATGGAGATGTCGGTATAGCTCAGGCTGTTGCCTGAGGGGATGGTGAAGCTCACCGCCGTCCAGGCGCTCACGGGGATGTCGTCATCGCCCACTTCGACGGTGCAGTAGGCCTTGATCGTGTTGCGGCAGATCACGTCCCGAGGCGAGAGGGTCACCTTGACCTGGCCACTGGCGTTCGTCACGCCCGAGTGGGCCGACAGCTTGCCGACACCATCGGGGTTGTCGCAGGTCAGGATGAAGCTGACGCGGACGCCGGAGATGGGGGCGTCGCTGGCGTCCATCAGGGTGGCGGTCAGCTCGGAGAAGTTCTGGGACTCCGCTTCATCGCTGCTATTCAGGCCTTCCACAGGGGCGGCGGGGATGTTCGCCGGCGAGGGCACCAGGGTCATGGTGGGCCGGCCGGAGACGACCGCGCGGACGGGCACGCCCTTGCTGGTGCCGTCATCCAGGCCCGTGGCCGTGGCGGTCACGGCGTGACCGGGGTCCGGGTTCTCGCTGGTGAACTTCACGCAGAAGGCGCCCTTGGCGTTGTCCAGGCTGAGGTTGTCGTTGGTGAGGGCGGAGCCGTCGGGCGCGGTGAAGATGGCCGATGCATCGGTGGGGCAGTCGAGGTGGACGGTGGTGTCGTGGCCGACGCACAGGTTGCCCACGCCATCGACGGCATAGACGTACGCCGTGCCCACCATGTCCTCATTCACGAACTGGGGCATGGGATCGCCGTAGGGTGCGACGGGGTTGCTCGGCGAGTTCGGTCCGCCGCGCACCACCTCGCCCGGCATCACCAGGAGCAGCTTGGTGGGCTCGCCGCTGGACAGGAAGGTCACGTCGGCGCTGCCGGTGTAGGTGCCGTCTACGACCTCCAAGCCGACGACCTCGGGCACCTGGCCCGCGTTCTTTCCGTACACCCGCGCCTGGCCGCCGGTGAGGAGCTTGGTAGAGATAATGCTGGTGCATGCCTCGTCGGAGTAGTAGCGGAATGTGGTCGAGTCATCGTTCAGGTTGACGCTGCCCGTGAAGTCCACGGGGTTCCCGTAGGCGTCGACGGCGGTGATGTCGATGGGGAAGCCCGCGCCCAGGGTCTGGTTGGTGACAACGCCCAGCTCGAAGGCGGCCTGACTGGCGGCGCCCACGGATACGGTGGAGCTACCCGTGAGGGTGCCCGCCGTCGCGGTGACGGTCTGCTGGCCGGCGGTCTCGTAGGTGGCCTGGAAGCTGCCGGTGCCCGATGAGAGAGTCACGCCCGTCGGGCCGGTGGCCTCGGCGTCGGAGTAGGTGAGGCTCGGCGAGCCCGAGTACCCCGTGACCCGGTTGTTGTACTGGTCCACGGCGTAGATTCCGAAGCTGACCTGGTCGCCGGCGGTCTGCCTGCTGGGGGTTCCGCTGAGTCCCGCGCCGCTGGTGAAGGTCTGGCCTGGGGCCTTGATGAGGTAGGCCTCGGCGGTGCCCGCGGTGAGGGTGAACTGGCTGGAGTCCACCGGCCCCCGGTCCCGCTCGGTCCAGAGTGAGATCTGGTAGCCATCGGCAACGCAGCTGTTGAGGACCTTGGCCGATGCCGAGCCCAGGGTCAGGGTGACGGTGGCCCCGCTGGCTGCAGACGTGCCGCTGGGCACCGTGACCGTGAGTCGGGTCGAGGTCTGCTGGGTGATCCCGCCCACCTGGTTAGTGGTACCACCAATGGTGACGGAGACCTCCGACGGCGACAGCCCTGCGAGATCGAAGCCGCCGGGGTAGACGACGGAGATGCTCTCCCCTCCGGCGATGCCACTGGTCGCCGAGAAGGCGACTGCGTGCACCGCGGCGGCGCCGGCGGTGGTACTGTCCGGGGTCACGGTGACGTTGGTGACGTACGTCGGCGGCGGCACCACTTGCACCGCGCTGCTCTGCCCCTCGATGGAGCCATCGGACGCTTCGACGGCGACGTCCATGGCTTGATCGAAGGTCACGTTGAAGGTGGCGATCCCGCCGGACATGGTGGGAACGGTGGGGGTGAAGGTGCCGCTGGTTCCGTTCGGCAGCACGGATAGGGTGATGGTGCCCGGGGTGTAGTCGGTGTCCAGGTTGCCGGCATCGTCCACCGCGTAGAGATAGCAGGTCTCGGAGGCCTCGCCCTCGATCTGGGCATCGGGCGAGCCCTCTATGGTGACGGGATCGGCGGGCGATGTGCGACCACCGATGACGACCTGGCCGGGCATGGCGATCCGGAAGCTCGTGGCGAGTCCAACGATCAGCGAGAAGCTCTGGCTCTGCACGACGCGCAGGTCCTGGCTGGTGAAGGCCGAGACGGTGTACTCCCCGGGGGTTGTGGGGTTAAGCACGGCAGCGTTGCCGATGGTGACGGAGAACTCGCTGTCATTGCCGATACTCACCGCACTCGGCACGTCCATGGTGAGGGAGTTGTAATCGGCGCTGTAGGTAACCGAGGACGGGCTGGCGGGCGTGGTGCCATCATCGACCGTGACATCCGACGCCTGAACCCCGCTGACGTCCATACCCTCGGGGAAGATCAGTGTAATGGTGTCGGTGGAGCTGAGGGCTCCGGTGCCGCTGGTGTAGGCGGTG
>WJIW01000091.1 GCA_014730065.1 Armatimonadia bacterium
CTCCAGGAAGTCCGCCGTACCGGCGCTGCTCCCTGCCGCGGGCAGGTCTGGCAGATCGAAGTCCCCCTGGCTGGGGAGCACGTATCCACATGCCAGGCAGCTCGGCGCGCCCGGCCGCAGGGGTCTTTGGCAGGCGGGGCATGGATCGCCACCGCCTTGAGCTGGCGTCAGCTCGTACTCCACCTCCCGCGCCCCCCCCACGGCGGCGGCGCCCAGGTAGCCCGCGGCCGCGCCTTGGGCATGGGCGGAGGTGGGTTTGGCGAAGCCGAAGGCGACCCGGATCGATCGGATGGTGGGGGGGCGATGACCGGGGCTCTTGCTCATGGCCTGCTCGATGGTTCGGACCTGAGCCGGCGGGAGGCTGACCAGGTCGCCCAGTGAAGGCACCTCGGCTGGCTCGGGCGCCGTCGGAGCCGCTGGCTCGGCCTCGAACTCCAGCAGATCGAACCGCCCGCCAACATCCGAGCCGCGGCCCTGGGTCCGGAGCGCCTCGGGCAGCGAGCCGGCGTACATCTCGTAGAAGGTTACCCCGAGGGCGTAGATGTCGCTGGCGGGGCTCGCGGGCCGTCCCTCCTTGACCTCCGGGGCCACGTAGGGTGAGTTGATCAGGCGGGCATACCGGGCGGGAGCCACGTGGCGCAGAAGCTCGGGCAGCCCGGCGTCGACCACCTTCACGCTGAGGTACCGATCCATCAGGAATATATTGCTGGGCTTGACCGTACCGTGGGCGAAGTGGCGCTGGTGGGAGAAGTCGACGGCCAGCAGCGTCTGGGCCACCACCTGCCGGGCCTGGCCCGGGTCCAAGGCTCCGCGCTCCCGGATCAGCTCCGCCAGGGTCTGGCCGGGCACAACCTCCTCGATGACGCATACGAAGTCACCCGCCCGAGCCACCTCGAGCACATCGGCCAGACCGGTATGAGAGAGAGCGGTCACGACTTGGGCGGCTTCGACGAAGGCCTGACTGCCCACCTCCCCCTCACGACCGGCCTCGATGGGCAACAGCCGGACCACGACCCGGTAGTCTCCACCCGAGTGCTCCGCGAAGACGGTGTGGCCCAGCGGCCCCTCGCCCTTGTACTCGGTGATGCGGTAAGGGCCTATCTCGGTTGGGAGGCTGGGGCGGCTCATGGCATCGCTCTCCTCATCGGATCGGTCATTGTGATGCTTCTCACCCTCGGTGTCGTATCCTGCGGCCGCGAGGGAACGGCCCGCGGGGCGCGAAGACCTCCACGTCATCTCTCCCTGGAGGCCTTCCATGTCCGTGCGTCTGGTACTGCCCCTCTTGTCCCTGTCCCTGGCCATCGCCCTCGCCGTCCAGGACGGGGGGGAGCAGGACATGCCTCCCGCCGAGGTCGGCCGGGTCATGGCCCTCTCGGTGGCCACCGATGGGGGCATCGACGACGGCTGGGGTGTGCTGTTCCCCATCACCCTGACGACGGGGCCCGGCAGCGGTTACTTCGACGTCAACGCCGAGCTGGACGACCGGATGCGGCAGACCGTTCGAGATTCCATCGACTGGCTCGCCGCCCAGCGGGGCGATCCGGACTTCGCCCTGCCGAACACCTTTCCCGACGGCCTGGACTACCGCCTGGAGTTCCTTCGGGGAGCCCGGCAGGTGGCGGGCGATTCGGCGGGCGTCGCCCTGGGCTGTGCTCTGTACTCAGCGGTGACCGAGACGCCCGTGCTATCTGAGGTGGCGGTTACCGGCGCCGTCGATGCCCAGGGCCAGGTCCACGCCGTGGCGCATATTCGGAAGAAGCTCGACGCTGTCTTAGAGCATGACCTGAAGACCATGATCCTGCCAGCAGAGAACGCGTGGCGAACCGAGGGCGAGGCCCGCGCGGTGTGGCAGGCCGCGGTGCCCCACATCCAAGTCGTCTTCATCCGAGACATGCGCGAGGCTCTGTTCTTCGCCACCGGACCCTACGGCCCCCGGGCGCACGAGTACCGCCGGTATCAGCAGGAGCTGGACCGTGCCATGGAGCTATTCGGTGCGGGGGAGTTCGAGCGCTCCCGAGCGAACCTGGCCTGGATCCGGGCTTGGCATCCCGGCGACAGCACGGCGCTGGCATGGATCGCCGAGTGCTCCGATGAGTACTCCCAGCAGCTCGTGCAGGCCGCGTCCATCGCTCGGCGCGAAGGACGGCTGGAGATCGCTGACTTCCTGCTCCGCCGCGCCGCGGGCCTCGACCCCCAGGCCACTGCTCCGTCCCAAGTGGCCTCCCCCGCGCTGGAGGCGTCGGCGTTGCCGGCTGCTGATCCCGAGGCTTCGTCAGCACTCCCCGTCGCCTTCCTGGAGCGCCCCGCCCGCACCCCCAGCGACGGACGCTGGTCGGCGGCCGAGCCCATCACCGTGCCGCTGACGGGAGCGGGATCCGCCGCCGTCGTTGCGGCCGAATCGGGATGGGAGCGCTTCTCCTTGGCCGCCAGCTACGAGGACGGCTCGGGCCAGGTCGAGGCCAATCCCGGCCGGTGGTACCGGGGTGATGCCGGCTGGTCCGAGCGGCAGCGCGAGGATCGGGTGGCCGTGTGCCTCGGGCCCGACGACCGAGTGAGGGAGGGAGCCCTGAGGGCGCTGGAGTACCGCGGGAGTCCGGGTTGTGACGCCTGGGTCGTGGGGGCGGGCCCGCTAAGGCACCTGAAGGCCGCCGCCGACCTGGCCCCCGTCGACCGGCAGCCGGGCTTCGACACGGGGACGGCCCCACTGCTACGCAATGCCGCGGCCGAGGGCGGGCCCCTCGGCTCGTACGACGGGCTGCTCGGTGCGGCTCACGATCCGATGGCCTTGGGAGCCAACGAAGCGGCATACCTCAAGGGCGATGCCCTCGTTGGGGCCCAGGTCTTCGAGTCGTCGTGCACCGAGTGCCACGGCGTCCCCGACAACGCGGCCGCTGCGCTAACGGCCGACCTGTCCCTGCGCCCCGAGGGTAGTCAGGCTCTCCTGGAGTACCTCCTGGGCGGCGATGCCATCCACGCACCAATCCTATCCAAGGAGAGCATGGACGACGTTACGGCCTACCTCCGGACCATGGAGCCCCCGCCCTCCTGGCTGGCGGTACCGCCGGAAGGCAGCGCGGCTGACGTGCAGGCCTACGCCCTCTTCGAGGACGGGCGGTGGACGTGGTGCTTCACGCGGGAGGCGAGCACCGGAAACGCCGATGACTGGGATCTGGCTGGCCAGCCGGAGGTGAAGCTGGCCGTGGCCGTGCTGGACGGGGCCTCTGGGGTGGCGCGGGTGAGCGGCGAGCTGACCCTGGAGTGGGAGACGCCGCCCGCCCGGTGAGCCTAAGTCTGCTTGGCCTCCTGCAGCCCGACGATGATCTCGATGATGCCGTGGTCGGTATCGACGGGGATGCACAAGGTGCGCTCGACGGTGGTGACCTTCACCTCGCGCCCCTCCACAACGGTGGGAGGAGTGATGTCGCACTCGAAACCGGCCTCGGAAAGGCCGGTGGCTGCGTTCCCGGTGATCATGTTCGCCAACTCGGAGACGGCGGACTTGGCGAGCTCATCGAACTCGGCGATCTCCATCCCCCCCATCATCTGGCCGGCGATGGCCAGGGCCGTCTGCTCAGCCATCCCGTAGAACACCGTGCCCTCGACCATCCCCACCACCCCGGCGGTGATGGTGACCTCGGGCGAGAGGAACCCCTTGCCCTTGAGGGATAACTCGCCCCGGCTCGCATCGGCGCCGATGAGGCTCTTAAGTACCGAAAAGGCGGCTTGCACGAATGGGTTGATGAACTCGACTCTCACAGCGGGCTCCAGCCCCTTCCTCCGTCCGCTCCGATCGGGAGCGGTTTCGCGTGGCGGGCGCGGGTCGTACTACGCTATATGCGCCCGGTCCCCCGCAACGCCAACCCGATCACCGCATCTCCTGGCCGCCCGTGACGTTGATGGCCTGCCCGGTCATGTAGCTCGCCTGATCGGAAGCCAGGAACACTACCACATTGGTTACGTCGTCATAGCTGCAGCCCCTGCCTAGGGGGACCTGGTCCTCGTACTTCTTCCGCACTTCCTCGGGCGAAATCCCAAGCCGTTTGGAGTACTGCTCGTACAGGCTGTTCACCCATAGCGGGGAATCCAGGAGGTTGCCGGGGCATACCGAGTTCACCCGTATGCCATGGGGCGCCAGCTCCAGGGCGATGCTCTGGGTGAGTCCGATGCCGCCGAACTTCGACGCCGCATAGGCCGAGTTGCGGAAGCTGCCCTTCTTGCCCGACTTGCTGTTGATCTGGACGATGGCCCCCCGGGCCGACGGGATCATGTGGCGTGCCGCGTGCTTGGCCGCGAGCATATACCCCGTCAGGTTGACCTCCATAGTCAGCCGCCAGTCGTCCACCGGGAACTCCTCGATGGCGTGGGCCCGAAGCACGCCGGCGTTGGCAACCAGCAGATCCAGCCCCCCAAAGCCCTCGGCGACCCGGTCGAAGAAGCCCGCGACCTGGTCCTCTCGAGTCACATCCACCGACGCGCCCACGGTATCGACGCCGTAGGTGGTGGCCAGTCGGGTGGAAAGCTCCTCACAAGCGTCGCCCTGGATGTCGCAGATGGCCACACTCCCGCCCTCGGCGGCCAGGCGCTCGGAGATAGCCTCCCCCAGACCCTGGGCGCCGCCGGTGACGATCGCCCTGCGTCCAGCGAGGGCTCCGTTCTCAGCCATTCTGGTCGGCCTCCTTCAGAAGCTCCCGCTCTGCCTCCACGGTCCACTCGCCCGTGGGGCCCAGCTTCGCCGCGACGGCGGGCTTGCTCGCCTCCAGCTCGGGCAGACCCGTCAGTGGCATACTGATGTGCGGGTAGCAGACGATCTTCCCCGGATACGAGCCTTCCTGGGTGGCGACGATGCCGTCCTTGAAGGCCTCGATGCCGCCCACGGCGGCGACGGAGAGGTTCGTGTTCACCTTGCCCGTCTCGGTGTAAGAGAGGGTCTCGGCCAAGTCCTCGGGCGTGGAGCCGCTGGTGCCCAGGATTCGATGGCCCTTGGTGCCCGCCACAGCGATGTCCACATTGATGATCGTGCCCGTGGGCAGGCCGGCGAATACGTTCATCACGCCATCCTGGCCCAGGTACGGCCATGATGCCTCGACGATCTTGGCCACGGGCGCGAGGATGATGATGTCATCGAACCCGTCCGGCGCCAGTTGCTTCAGCCGAGCGTCCTCGCCTCCCTCCACCTTCTGCGGGTTGAAGAGGACTAGCTCGATCCCCTTCTCCTCGGCCGTCTTCTCAAGCCTCATGCGCAGGTGGTCCAGGCGCTGGTCGTCGATGTCCGTGCCGACCACTACCTTCGGCGGCGCGTCCGACTCCACCGCGAGCTGAACGTGCATCTGCCCCATGGGCCCCGCGGCGCCCACAAACCAGGCCTTGCCGCCCGGCAGCCAGCCGTAGGTGCGAGCGGGCTTGTACGCCTTGCCCACGTTGGGCTCGGGGGTGCCCAGATGCCAGGTGTAGTGATAGTGAACCCGGCCCACGTCGAGGGCAATGGGCAGACTGTCGGCGGGTCCCACCAGGGCGACGATGCCCTCCCGCCCCACCGCGGCGGCGGCCTTCTCGGTGAACTCGGCGTCGCTCGCACCGATCAAGATAATGTCGTCGAAGCCGTCGGGGGCGAGCTGGTCCTTAATCGCCTCGATGCCATCGGCGCCGATGCCGTCCCGGGTGATCTGCTCGGTGCCCCACGCGGCACATTTCC
>WJIW01000092.1 GCA_014730065.1 Armatimonadia bacterium
AATGGGGCCACGCCCCTGAGGACGTGGATACACCACGCTGTACCTCTTTTTGAAGCTCCAGCCGGCTGCACCGCTTCAATGGGGCCACGCCCCTGAGGACGTGGATACAGACCTCTTGCCAATCCGCGCCACACGCGGGTTCACAGGGGTGGTTGCGAGCACCTCCTTTACCGGATCGCATTTCCTGTTCCATCGCTGCTTCACGACGGCCCTTCACCTCCGTAATCCCGCTTCACAGCAGGCTTTGCGACGTTTGCGAGCGCCTAGGGCCTTCCGTGCAGGTCATCGACGCTCGCGGCCTAGAAGATCAGCTCCGGCATCTCCTCGGGTGTCCATTGGATGCCCAGAGCAAACATCCTCGCCTCCATCTCCGCCTCATGTCCGACCACCCCTAGCCGGAGGAAGAGCACCTGGTCCTCGTCCTCGTTGATGACCTTCCGTAGCTTGCTTACCAGAATCGCTCGGTCCTTGTCGCTCAGGCGGCAGGTGTAGACGGAGAGCTGGAGACGATCCCCGTAGTCGCGGCAGGTCTTATGGACCTTGCGCAGCCGCGCGGGATCCCGCACATCGTATGCGACGATGAAGTGATGCTGCATCAGCGTGTCCTCAGAGGTCGGTAGGCGATGGGCTCCCCGCTCAGGGCTTTCGCCAGAAGCCGGCACTCCACGGACAGTACCCGGCGATAGCTGATCGAGTAGTCGAAGTCGGGATGCCGGATCAGTTCATCCATTCTGCGCTCGTAGGCCCTCAGGAATGCCTGGCGTCCTGTGCGCGTCATGGAGACCTGGCCGGGGTAGATGTCGAAGTGCTCGGGCCTGATCTCGCCGGTGTTCAGGGCGCGCACCACCACGGAGTCCACGATGAGGGGCCGGTACGGCTCCATGATGTCCAGCGCCAGGGCGGGCCGCCCGGCCCGTACGGCGTGCAGGTAGCCGACCATCGGGTCGAGCCCCGTCGCCACAAGGGCGGCATAGACATCACGCACCAGTACCGCGTACCCGAAAGACAGCATGGCGTTGATGGGATCGCGGGGCGGCCGCCGGTTGCGGCCGGCCATATCGAAGGCCCGGGGCAACTCGGCCTTGACCATGCCGGCGAAGTGCTCGAAGTAGATCGCGGCGGCCCGGCCCTCCAGGCCCATCAGCGCTCCGGTCTCTGTCGCCTCCTCGGCGCGCCTAGCGAGGTCCCTAAGCTCCGTGCGGGCTCGCTGGGGCGGGTCCGTGTTCCGCATCAGCAGCACTCGCTGATTGTGGATTTTGGCGGCGACAAAGGCCCTAGCATAGCGGAGGCGGTCGGCGTCATCGGCCATCGCGCGGAACTGGGCAGCTCGGGCGAGCACGTTCGGCAGGCTGAAGTCATGGGCGATCCCACGCAGCCAACCGCCGCGGCTGAAGTACGCGATCGTGCGTCCGTCGCGGAGAAGCTCCGAAAGTGCCTGGGCGGTGACTTGCACGTTGCCGAAGAGACTGACGTGTGCGATGTCCTTCAGCGGTATCGTCTGCTTGGCTCCCTCACGAGGCCGTACGGTCAGGCGCTCACCGGACTTCCCTACCGAGGTGCCCTGCCCGGTGATGTAGAGGATGCCCGCGTCCTCACGGCCTGGCGCCAGGCGACGCGGGGCCTCGGACGTCCGGCCGCTCAACAGGAGCGTCTCGTCGGGCAGACAGATCTCCGCCAGGCTACAGCCGATGCACTTGGGCGAGTCGATGAGAGGCATGGGCGGCTCACGACACTCTCGCGTGGCCCGTGCGTCTTCAATGGCCTTGGTTGTGGCCGCCCTCAGTCGTCCATCCAGAGCGACGCGGACGCGCTTCTTGCTGGCGCGGTAGTACAAGTACGCGTGGTCGCATCGGTGCCCCCCTGCTTCCAGTAGGACGCCCTGAGCGCATACCTGGATCTGGTCATTGGCCCACGCCCCCTCGGCCAGCGCGATGCCACCGTATCCGATGGGCCGATCGTTATCGGGTGCGACGCCGTGCTTGTAATCGACGGGAGCGAGGGTACCATCCTCGCTGTCTATGGCGTCGAGGATCCCCGTGAGGCCGTACTCCTCGCACTCCAGGTGCAGTCTGCGAGGCGGCGCCGGCCAAGGGGTCTCTTGATCCTCAGCCCGAGTCCGTTGCCGGCTATGCTCGTCGGATCCCTCGATGGTATGGACGTTCTCCGCGAACAACCCTTGGACGTGCTCGATGTGGAAGAGGCGCGGACAGTACACGAACTCGTTGAGCATCCGAACGGGCAGAGCCTCGGTCGATGAGACGGCTTCCATGACATCCCCCTCTGCGCAGCCGGGGGCTCACCCGGCCCCGGCGCCGCTCTGTCCGGACGAGTGAGGCGAGGCCGGGTGACGCTTCCGAAGCCGGCTCATTGGCGGTCATCTGTTGTCAAGGATCGGGTCGCCCTCCGCGTCGGCGGCTGGCGGTGTGGCGTGCGGTGGCTCAGCCCGCGGCGCGCACGGCGTCGGCGGGGCCCGTCGCGACGAACAGCCCGAGGCCGTAGTGGGCCGCATAGCCCAAGGCGATGGGGCCCTCCACCTCCTCGGGGAACTCGATCCGGAACCCGAAGGGCTGGGACCCGAACTTCGCTCCCCCACCCCGCCGGCTCCGGTGGCGGGTGAAGTGCAGCCAGCGGATCCAGCGGCCATGGGCCCGCGTGCCCTTCAGGGGCTCGATGCTCACAGGCTCAGGCAGGCCGCGCAAGGCCAGCTCGCGACGGAGCTGATGCTCGGGGCCGTCGATCTGGAGCCCCGCGTCGTCCAGCTTCGGCTCGCCCGTGCGGTAGGTCTTGGGGTGACGGGTGAGCAGGTACGGCGTCCGCGAGACCCATACCCGGTCACGCGCCAGAGCGGGCGAGCGGATCCCGCCGCGGTCGAAGCCGCCCACATCCTCCGGCTCCGAGAACCCCTCGAACACGGTGCGGAGGGGCGGCAAGCCGTCCTTGCGGGTCAGCTCCCGCAGAGCGCCCAGGCCAGCCCTGGCCTTCTTATCGAACCCGCCCGTGGCGTAGATCACCACATGGTCCAGGCGGCCATCGTCGTCGTCATCGCAAGCCAAGTAGTAGGCATGTTGGTGGCCCTCCAGAGGCTGGCCGGCGGCGTCCCGGCCCACGAACACCGGCGCGCCATCGGAGCGGCTCAGCAGGGCCCGCCGCACCAGCTCACCGATGCGCAGGGCGTCGGTCAGGGGCGGCAGCGCGGTACTGTGAAGGGCGAACCGCGCCACGGTCAGGCCCTCCGTGCAGGACGGCCGCCGGACTCGGCTGGGGCGAGAATGCTCCAGGGCGCCGGGATCCCGCCGCCACTGGATCCACCGGCTACCCGGCGGCTGGGACCAGCCATCGGAGCGGAGATCCGCGGTGTCGATCTGCATGGCATCGAAGACGGTGGGCGCGGCGAGGGCCTCGATCCTCTCCAGGTCCTTCTTCGCGAGCTTGACCTTGCCGGGGTCCTTGCCCTTGGCCTCGGCCTTGGATCGCTTGTCCTCCAGCACCGTCTGGCGCCTGGCCTCGATGAAGCCCTGGCGCCACAGGCTGTAGTCCGGCTCGGGCATGGGAGCGAGGAGCCGCTCCAGCTCGCCGTCGGCGTCGCCGGCCGCCTTCACGGAGGTGCAGTTGGCCTCACCGGACCAGTCGGGCAGGAGGCGTCCCTCGATCCAGGATTCGGAGCGGCCCAGGTAGCCCATGACACGGACGAGATCCTCGAGGGCGCGCTCCTCATCTTCCTCCAGCTCAACCTCCGGCCACGCGATGACGACCTCGGCGCCCTTGGCGGTGCTGACGAAGGCGTCAAAGACGAGGGTGGGCTTCCTGTCGGTCGGCATGTAGTGCCGGGTGTGGCCGGTGCTCGCCCCGGGCAGCCGGTAGACGGGCGGCTCCTGGGCGAGCTTGGCGACCAGGCGGCGAAGGGTCTCCTCGGGCCAGCGCTCCCTGCCCTTGTGATGCCAGGTGGCGATGAGGGCCCGCAGTACCCGCCACGGGCTGGGCGGCCACTCGGGGGCTCCCTCGTTCACATGCCGGCCCCAGGGCGTGGCGTGGTATCGGCCCGTCACGAAGCGTATGCCGATGGCTATCATGGTCAGCCACTCCCCACTACTTCTCGGCGAACTGAGTCACCGTCACCGGCGGATCGGCCAGCAGCCCCTTGGCCGCGGCTATAGCTTCGGGCAGCTCGGCTTCCAGCTCCGCCAGGGAGGGCAGGTCGAAGCCATCGGGCCGGGTGACCTTCACGTCGCCCGCGACCTCCAGGTCGCAGGCCGTGCGGAGTCGCAGGCCGCGCTCGAGGAAGGCTCGGATCTTGTACATCGCGAGGAGGGTAAGCAGTCTCTCGGCGGCCTCGCCCAGGCCGTAGGCGCGGATCTGCTCCAGGTCCAGGTTGAAGTAAGCGGTGATCTCCTCGGCGGTGAACTCGTCGCGAGCGAAGGGCACATGGCCGAACCCCTGGGAGGTGTCTCCCTGGGGGTTCACGTTGTCCTTCTTGACGCCGCCGCTGGCGGCCACGCGCACGCCCGAGGCCTCGATGAAGCCTGCGAGAGCCCGAGGCATCCGAAGCCGTCCGCCGGCGATGTCGCTCTTGGCGATGAAGACTCCATGGAGCAGGCAGCCGCAGTCGAACTTCATGAGGTAGGGCGCGAGCTTGGAGGCGTCGACGGGCCCCTTCGCGAGCACACCCAGCTCGGACTTGAGCTGCTCCTTGAAGCTCTCGTCGCCGCCCTCGAGGATGTACGGGCTGTTGATCCGGTGGGACTCGGTGATGGTGGAAGTGAGGTAGTCGCCATCCTGCTCCACCCGGACGTAGCTGAGGCCCCCCAGGGCGGGCACGAGATCGTGGGCACCCTCATTCCAGCAGACCTCCTCGAGCCGGTTGGCCATGGACTGGACGCTCTCCACCAGGAGCTGCTCGCCCTCGGGGCTGTCGTAGCGTGCCGCCCCCAGGTCGGGAAACCCCGTGGGCTGGAACCGGCTGCCCTGGAGGGGCTGGAGGGGCGCCTCGATGAGGAGCCTCGGAGCGCCTTCGAGTGTGGATAGATCGATCAATGTGGAACCCCCTTCGACCTTTGCGTGCATGAGACTAATCCTCGCGCGGTGGCACGATGATGGTATCGCCGAGCCTGGCGGCGCTGAGCCGCGAGATGGGGAAGAGCACCGCGGCGGCGATGCGCCGAGATAGGGCCGGATCGGCGGGCGCGCGGCTCACGAGAGCGGTGAGGCCCGATGCCCGGAGCCTGCGATAGGCCACCGCCGTAGCCGCCTCCATGCGCCCCGCGGCAGCGAGGGTCAGCCCCTCGGGATCGTAGCGGACGGGCACCGGTCGAGTGCTCCAGGGCAGCGGCGCCGGCCAAGGCAGATGAGTGAGCTTGAGGAGCGCGTAGCCCGCGGGCAGAAGCTGCGTAAGGGGCTTGATCCGCGGCGGCGGGGGCCGCGAGTCCACCCTACTCCCCCACTCAACCGCGTTGAGTCCCCACAGCAGGCTCTCGATCTTCTCCTCGTCCAGATCGCCTGCGATGAAGCGGGCCACGTCGCCAAGGGGTGCGGGCCTGACCGCATCCAGGGGGAGAGAATCCAAGTTGGCGCGGCGCGCATCCAGGCAGCGTCGCTGCAGTACGGCGAGGAGGCTGCTCGTCAGGTCGCCCTTGCCCCACACCGCACCCTTGGACTGCATCTTCTCCGCGAAGTCCCATGCGCGGCCGTCCCTTCGCACGGTCATGGGGGCCATGTTGGCGCGTAGCGGGCCGATGGGGCTCGGGCCGATCATCGACGCCAGTGCGCAGGCCAGGCGAAGCTCGGCGCTGTCGTCATCGACCTGTGTGAGCCAGTCCCAGGCTAGTCCTCGCAGAGGACGCAGGCCTGCCTTCAGGGTGGACTTGGGGCTCCGGACCATGGCCTCCTCAGCCGCACCGAGAGCGATCAGGAGCTGCTGCCAGCGCTCGGCGGTGCTACCCCGGCATACGCCCATGATGGCTCTCTCAATGGCGTGATGGGCGCGGACGAAGCTGGCGGGGGCACGGTCGCCGTTGGCGGCACGCTCGAAGCTCCCAAGCCAACCGTCGACCTGGTCCAGGAGCTCCACGGCGGGTCTGGGGACGACCTCCCAGCGGCCGATGGGCACGGCTAGGTATGCCAGACCGTTCCGCTGGAGGTATCCCACCCGCTCGAAGGCGGTGATGCCGCGATCCACGCCCAGGCGGGCTACGGCGCGGGCGAAGTCCACTCCATCGATAGCCACACGCCGGCTGACCTGGGCCCTGCCCTCGCTGAGGAGCATCTTCAGCTCGGCGAGGCTGCATGGGCGCTCCCAGAGGGGCAGCCACGTCTCGTTCCTTGACGACGAGGGATCGGCGGTCGATAGGGAGCCATGCCCGGCGCCCGATGACCGGACAGTGAAGGGGAAGGCGAGCTGGCCGGGGCCGGAGCTGCCGAGGCGGCGGGAGGTGGACGCGGCGAAGAGGAGCGCACCCTCGATCATCAAGACATAGTCCCACGGGTTGACGAGGGACTCGCCGTCATAGCCCGTGGTGGCGTTGGCGCCGCCGGCGCCGCCCGGAGCGAACTGGCCGATGGAGTCCTTGCTCAGACCCGGCATGGCGCCCGCATGCATCGCCATTGCCAGCCAACCTCCTGCCTGCGCGGTCGCTCCGCCGTTAGGATCGTCGAGACGGAGCACATCGCACAGTCGTTGCATGAACCCGCTGGAGAACTCCAGGTTGCCGTCGTTACCCCCAGATCCCAATAGTGGCGGGCACGCTGGGCCGTCACCTGCAAGTAGGTAGGCGGCGTCCAGCCATTCCACTGCGGCTGAGGGGAGGCGATTGCGACACTGGGTCAAGATGCTCCGCTTGGTGTCTTCCTTGGTGGCTGGCGATCCTACGGCTGTCCTAACACACTCCGGCCCACCCATCCCGCTGATCAGGTCCCGCAGAGCATCCAGGACCTCTCTATAGTCGTCGAGTCGTGGCGCAACCGATGCAGCCAAGCTCTCGACGGCTTGCTCTGACTTCCTTAGTTTCGCGGACTTGGGATAGAAGCCGGAGCCCAGGTTCCAAGGCGAAGCAACTGGCGTCGGCCGGTACTCGCGGAGGAGGAAGTCCAGAAGCCCCTCCTCATTCAGCGACGACTCCAAGACGAAGGCATCCTCGGACCAGTACCCGCGGGCCTCGGGGTCCTTCTGCTCCGATACGAGCCGAAGCACAGCGAGAGCCTTGAGGTAGGACGCGAGGGGTGTGGGCGTGCAGCCTCGCAAGGTAACTCGGTGACGAACAGCGCTAGTCATCCGCCCCACCCTCTTCCCCGGCGCTCGCGCGCCAGTCGGCGACCCTCAGCAGAGCCTCCAGGTACGCCAAGCGGAAGGGCCCCAAGCGTACCAGCAGCTCCAGCGAGCGGTTCAGCCAGGACGGCTCGCCCGAGTCGGACAGGCCCATCTCCATGCAGGCCAGGTCCAGTGTCGTCTCGGGCATCCGGATGCCTCCTCCGAGGTCCGTGGCGGGCAGTACGTCGCCTTCCCAGACGCCGCGAGCGAAGCGGGCGTGGTTATCGGGAGGCATCTTCTCTTCAGGCATGGAGCGGAGGCTGAGCCGGACCTTCCCGTGGTGGGCGGCGATGAGGTAGGCCGTCAGGAAGGACTCGCCCGCGGCCAGGGCGGCGAGGGCGCTGGCCAGCTCGTGGCGGAAGTGCTTTCGCTCGGAGGCATCGCGGTCGTAGGGGCCCTTGGCGAGAGGCTCGCCTTCGGCCTCGGGCCCTCGGCCCAGGCGCCCCTGGAACTCGGGGTGAGCCTTGCCTGCGTCATGCCAGCGAGCCGCCCGGATCAGCGACTCCCACGCATCCTCGGGAGGGCCGTCGGTGCCGGAGAGATCCCCACGGAGCTGCTTCACGGCGCGCACCACGGGCTCAGTGTGCTCCGCGATAGTCGCGGGGGTGTCGTCATAGGCGAGGTGGTTGGCGTCATAGCCCTCGGGCGCCTCATGGGACGCCGGTAGCGGCACGACCGACACTGCTTCCTTCGCCTTCTCCCACCAGCCCAGATCGGGGTCGTAGGTGGCCGTCTCCGTGGACAGCATGACGGTCATGCCGGGGCGAAGGCGGCTCGGCGAAGCAGCCGCCCAGCGAGAGTCCAGAGCGTCCCAGGTACAGGCCATGCCGGGGCCGAGCTTCGCCAGAACATTCCGAAGGCGCCCGATCCCGACGGAGCACAGCTCCTCGGGCCGCGGCCGGGGCTGGGGCTCGTCAGATTCGCCGCCCAACTCCCGCCAGAACACGCTCACATCGTGGTCGTCCTGCTGGCGGATGTAGGGCGATACGTCCACATCCTGCCCGGAGAGGTCCGGGGTGGTATCGAACAGGTCGAGGACGTCGGGCTTACGGATCACCGGGCAGATGGGCCGAGGCGTGCGGTCCTCGACTGTATCCAGGGACTCGATGCCCACATCATCGAGGCTTTCGAGGCTCTCCCGCGCGATAGCCAGATGCTCGGCCTCGTAGGGGGGCGACTGCTTCTCGGGGACGTCGATCCACCACACTTCCGCGTCGTCGAACTCCCCTCGGCGATTGCACCGGCCGCAGCGCTGCACGACCGAGGACCAGGGCGCCAGCTCGGTGACCAGGGTGCGCGCCGACAGGTCGATGCCCGCCTCTACGGCCTGGGTCGCGACGACGATGCGGCCGTCGCCACTTAGGTCGGCGGTGATCCGCTGGAGGATGCGCTCGCGATCGGGTGGACGGAAGCTGCTGTGGAGCAGCACGACTTCGGGCCCCCCGCCCTCCCCCACCCCAAGCTGACGGGCCGTCTCCTGGGCCCGCTGGACCGTGTTCTGGATAACCAGGGTCAGCGTGCCCGGCTGGTGCAACTGAGCGACTTCGGCGGCCAGGTCTTTGGCGTAGCCCTTCGCGCCGGCTTCGAGCCCCATACGATGGAGCCGCTTTCTGGCACCGAGCCGGTCAGCGAGATCCGTATGTGCGCGGTCCTCGGGGCCGAGGGTGAACGGCTCCGACCATTCGGGCGCGTCCACAGTTTGAAGAGCCTTCTCGTCGAGGGTGGCGGACATCCAGACCGACCGGCAGCTACTCCACGCTCCGAGGGCCTCTCGGAAGGCCTGGAGCTGCACGCTCGTGGGCAGGCCGGGGCCCATGAGCTGGACCTCGTCCATCACCCAGAGGGCGTCGGTGTTCAGGAGCCCGTACTGCACCGGCCACCGGTAACGACTCATGGCGTACCCGCGATTGAGTCCTCGTGAGAGAAGCTGATCCTGGGTGCCTACGAGGATGGCGTCTTGCTCGGGGAACCGGTCCCAGTCTCGGTCGATCTCGCCGCCCATGAGGGTATAGACGGGTACCTCGGACGTGAGGCCGAGGTTCGCGACCCACTCCCGAGCGCAGTCCCGCACCTGCTCCACGAGCACCCGCATTGGCAGGCAGTACACCAGCCGGCGGGGCGTCGATGCCCGAACGGCTTGATCGGGATGAAGCCGGCGGCGCCACAGCCACGCGAGGACGATGGCCAGGGTCTTGCCCGAGCCCGTCGGCCCGAGCAGTGTCTTCGGAAAGCCCTCCGAGGCGATCCGCGCCTGGAAGGGGAAGGGCTCGATGTCTCCCGTAGCTTGCAGAACTGCATCGCGGTAGTCCAAGGCCCCGCACCCCACCCAGCCAAGTTCAGTCAGCAGTGCCCCCGGCGCCAAGCAAAGGTCCTGAGGTGGTCCCTGTATGGCGCTGTGCAGCGCCGGTGCTAACTTGGACCCATCTTCCTCCTGTGCCAATAAGTCCCTTCAGCCGCCACAGGCTCTAGACGCTCCGTTCGCTACTTGGTGACGTCACCCCCATCTCTTCGAGGATCGCCTCTACTTCAGAACGACGACTGCGCAGCCATCTCTCCAGCGCTCCCTGCCGAAGGGGGTCAAGTCGGGGAAGCCGCCCATCCACTGGGTGTCCAGCCTCCTCGAGCGCCTGTGCGACAGAAAGCGGGAGCCCCAACTCCTCAAGTGCAGCGATGGCGGCTTCCCAAGGCGTCTCAGGTCCCCCACCCTCCCCCAGGTCGTCGTCTTCGTCCTCGGCCACAGGCGCATCAGGTAACGGCACCAGCTCAGGGACGTCCACCTCACGGAAGCGCTCCCGGGCAAGCCATCGATCCAGACTCAGGATGCGTCCACGGCGTTTGGGGTCTGACCACCAGGCACACCAAGCTCGAACACTTGGAAGCCACTCCTCTCCCATCGACCCATGCCGCTCCCTGAGGGCCCACAGAGCCCCCAGAGAGTCCACCCCACCATCGCCACGGTACCCATAGCCTGGAACCCGCTGGATGCGCTCTGCGGCCCTCTGAATGTCCTCCAACCATGCTAGCTGAACCTGAAGTGCCCTACCCCGCTGTCGGGCCTGACGACGCTCAGGAGCTTCCGGATCAACGGCAACCCATTCGCGCTCCCGCTGTCTCGTCTCGGCTAGGAGTCGGCGGAGATCGCCCGCATCTAGTAGTTGCTCTGAATCGTCATCAGAGATCGTAGTAGTAGTGTCGGTATCTGGGGCGGGCGGCGATGGTCCGTCGGTCGAATCAGCAGCGGTTGCACTACTTACTTCGTTCCTTTGGTTTGTCTGCTTCTCTCTTCTAGTGCGACCGGACATCGTGTCCGAACAGTTCGGCTCCTCTGCCCCTTCTGAATGGTCATCTGGGAACGTGATGACGGAGCTGCGGCCGGTTCGCTGGATGTGGATGAGGCCACGGGTCTCCAGTTCACGGAGCCAACGGCGGATCGTGCGCACGGAGACTCCCAGTTCACGCGCGAGCGTGTCCTGTCGGGGCCATGCTCTGCCTGTACGCCAAGCGTGGGCGCGTAGCACACCAAGGAGCTGGCTGGGGCCACGACCGACCTCGTTGACGTCCTCTACACGCATTCTGAACCATGAGAGAGCGCATGAAGTTGACACAAAAAACCCCCTGCCCCGTGGAGGACAAGGGGGTTGTGCTACCGAATGCCTTGGGTGATAATCGAGGCATCAGCGCCCCCCGGTCATCCCGGGTTGGCTTATTAGAGAGGCCACGATCTCTTGGCGGAGGGTGTGGCCTCTTTGCTTGTACGGGGGCTAAGCCCCCGGCGACCTGTGCGAATCACTCCCTGGCTTGGTGGCCCGAACCTTCGGCTGATTCACGGGTACTCCTGCCGCCCAGCAGGAGTCGACCATGCCCGCCCGAACAGACTTCTTGGAGATCTTGGCGGCCAGCAACTTCTTAGAACGGGCCTACTTCTAAGAAGTCTCAGATGTTCCGGGCTTCCAGCACATACTCCACATCTGCGACATATCAGAGGCTCTATATCTCTAAGATGTCTGAGAAGTAAGTGATATCGAGGGTGTTTCCACTCGCTAGTCGGCGATGGGATTGTGGCAAGCGCGCCATCTGCGCTCCTGTAGCGCAGGCATCTAGGACATCCAGGAACTGTGAGACTTCTAGGATGTCCCGGGAGGTGTAATGTGAGAGCACTAGCGCTGGTCTGCCGTAAGGGAGGCGTCGGAAAGAGCGCGATAGCGACGAACCTCGCTGCAGCCCTCAGCAGCCGAGACCACAGGGTGATGCTCTGCGACCTGGACCCGCAGGCCGCAAGCACCGTGGGCCTCGGAGTGGACTACACTGCGGCCTCACCGACCTTGGATGAGGTCTTCCAAGGCGAAGCGAGTCTAGCCGACGCCCTCGTTGTGACCCGCCACGGGGTCGATGTAGCTCCTGCGTGCCCTGGGATGGCTCGCACGGAGAACGCTCTGCTCCAAGAGCCAGGCCGGGAGCGGATCCTGCTCAAGGCACTGGTCCCGCTCGTGGACCAGTACGATTGGGTGATCATAGACACCCCGCCGTCACTCGCCACGTTCACGCTCAACGCTCTTGTGGCAGCAGACTTCCTGGCCATCCCAGCCATCCCAGAATTCCCGTCCGTCGAGGCCGTAGCCCACACGCTGGAGACGATACAACTGGTCGTTGAGCGGGAGCTCAATCCCGAGCTGAGGACCCTGGGGGTCATCGCGAACAAGCACGATACTCGCACCAAGACCACGGCAGAGGTGCTCCGCAGAATCGAGGCGCTCGGGGTGGCCGTGTTCGAGACCACCATCCGGAAGGCCGTAGCCGTGACCAACGCATACGCCTTCGGTGAGCCGGTACTCTCGTTCGATCCCAAGCATCCCGTGGCGGATGAGTTCCGTTCACTGACCGAGGAGGTCCTGTCCCATGCCTAGACGCGATCTGAGTAACGCACCGGAGTCACCAGCTGCGCGGAGTAGGGTGGGGGACGCGGCCGATGAGCTGCTCGGGACTTCCCGGAATGCGGAGATGTCCGAGAAAGAGAAGAATGCCGAGAAGTCGGACGGCCCCGGTGCCCGGATGGGAAGACCGCCTCTGCCGCCCGAGGAGAAGTCGCAGCGGGTGAAGCTCACCCATTCAGTCCGACCCGAGACCCGCGATCTCATTGAAGAGCTTAGATACGTTCTACGACTGGAGAACAAAGCTGACGTGGTGGATGTTGCTGTGAAGGAGCTCGCGGAGAGGCATCAGGTAGAGCCTAGATAGGGAGTGGGGGTCCCTATGGCATCCCCCCTGAGGCACGCACGGGCTCGCGTTGGATCTCGCGTCGGCCCGATGATTCCGGGGTCTGGAGCTCGGGGCTCAATCGAGCACTTGTCACGCGGCCGCAATGTGAGTACAACTGTCCATATAATGAGTACGAAGGCGGACAACCGGTCTACTGCAGAAAGGCTGATGGGAAAGGCAAAGGCCGGCATCCTGTCACTTCTGTACACACATGCTGATCAGGCCTTCTATGTGCGCGAGATAACGCGGCTGACAGGCCTGCCGCATGGCCAAGTCCCACGGGAACTGGGCCGGCTAACTGAGGCCGGCCTCCTGACCAGAAGGCGGCGCGGCCAGCAGGTTTTCTACCAGGCGAACCATGAGTCGCCGATATACGAAGAGATCCGCAGCCTAATCGTAAAGACCAGTGGGGTAGGGGATGTGATCCGAGAGAGTCTCGACCCGCTGGCGGACGAGATCGACTTCGCGTTCATCTACGGGTCCTTCGCCCGCGGAGAGGAGCGCGAAGGGAGTGACGTGGATGTGCTCGTGATCGGTGACGTGGGGTTCAGGGGGGTAGTCGCGGCCATGGGACCGGCACAGAGGCGTATCGGCCGGGAGGTCAACGCGACTGTTATGACATCCGACGAGCTCGAGGATAGGGTAGGGGAGAGTGATCCATTCCTGCTGAACGTCCTGGAGAAGCCCAAGATCATGCTGATGGGGGATGACGATGAGCTCCGACGAGTGGGCTCGTGAGTACGCGTTCGAGAAGAGCGACCCGACGCGCCAGCTCCTGAGGGGCTTGCTCGGACAGGCTGATCGGCTGATGAGAGATGCTGAGGCTACGGTGATCAGCGTGCCGCTACGGTATACCGCGGCCCATGGCGCCGTACTCCACCTGGCTCGCTTGGCTCTCGCGGCCTACGGATACCGCACTTTGGAGAACCACCACTTCTGGGCCATAGAGTCATTGCAGCACACCCTTGGCCTGGAGGACGAACTAGTGGCAGTGCTTCACGAGCATCGGTCGAAACGGCACGACGCGGCCTATGGTGCCAGCCCATCGGTAACGGAGACTGAGTTGAGGGATCTCATGGACCTAGCCACAGATCTCAGGGCACGGATTCTCGCTTGGCTTGAGGCCGAGCGTAGGGACGCGTGGGGGTAGCCGCTGATAAGGTGGTGGACACTACCTGGGGCAGTCTTGAGCAGAGCGCCTTCCAGTTGGTCACACGAGCAGGAGTTTGCACTGTAATCCAAGAAGAGGAGTAGTCACGGTTGGGTGCGACGCAACAGTGCACTCGGGGGCAATGCGGGCGGCACGATGCGCGTAATGAGTCATGTGGGTTGGCACAGCACTGGCCGCATGGTTGCTGCCGCCAGTCGTGCGCCGTTACCAGTAGGGTGGATGCCTCCAGTGCCCCAGTCACCGTCCTTCCGCGGCCGCTCGCCTTCAAGTCATATGAGTTCGGGGACCAAGAAGCGGAACCGGTCAAGGGACACCAAAGCTGAACTGGCTTTGCGCAAGTGCCTATGGCGTTTGGGCCTCAGGTACAGGATCGATGATCGGGCACTGCCCGGAAGACCCGACGTCGTGTTCAGCGGCCCGCGCGTGGCGGTCTTCTGCGACGGCGATTTCTGGCACGGACGTCACTGGCCAACGCTACGTAGGCAGCTGGAGGAACGAGCCAATAGCGAGTACTGGGTCGCGAAGATCCACGGCAACCGAGAACGCGACAAGCGTGTCACAGATGAACTCGAATCGGCGGGCTGGGAAGTCATTCGCCTCTGGGAGACGGATATTCTGGACGATCCACGTGGTGCCGCCCAATCAGTCCATGAGGTGGTTACAGCCCGCAGAGAGAGTCGCGACGGATCAGGAGGATAGGGACCACGAAGTTCATCGACCTCTTCTCGGGACTTGGGGGATTCCACCTGGCCCTGGCTCCGTTGGGTTTCAGGTGTGTGTTCGCATGCGAGGTGGAGCGTGACCTTGCCGCTTTGTACGAGGCGAACTTCGGCATTCGGCCGGCCGGCGACATCAGAGACATCGACGCCGAGGACATCCCTGCGCACGACATACTGTGTGCAGGCTTCCCGTGCCAGCCGTTCTCGAAGGCGGGAGAGCAAGTGGGGCTTGACTGTCCGAGGAACGGGGACCTGTTCGGGCAGGTTCTTCGGGTCATGCGTCACCACCAGCCTGAGTATGTCCTTCTGGAGAACGTTCCCAACCTCGCTCGACACGATGCGGGGCGGACATGGGACCGACTAAGGTCCGCCCTTGCGACCGTGGCCGACGGGTACGATCTGAGCGTGAAGCGCCTCTCGCCACACCAGTTCGGGATCCCACAAGTGAGAGACCGGATGTACATCGTTGCTCGCAAAGGTGCTGGCAGTCTGGCAGGCTTCTCGTGGCCAGAGCCCACGGGAGAGGAGCCGTCGATAGAGTCAGTCCTTGATCGCGAGCCGCCGGACGCCAGGACGCTCCCCGAACACATGATCCGCTGCATAGAGGCATGGCAGGCCTTCATCGCTCGCTTCCCGCCGGATAGGGAGTTGCCCTCATTTCCCATATGGTCGATGGAGTTCGGCGCGGACTATCCGTACGAGCATGAGACCCCGCACTCGATGGGGCCCATTGCCCTTGCGGATCACCGTGGTAGCCATGGGACTCCATTAGACGGGCTAACCCCAGAGGACCGGTTCAGCGCATTGCCTTCCTACGCGCGGGCGGACATCGATCAGTTTCCCCGTCACTGTGACCCGGGCCACGCCAGCCCCAACGGACTCACATCACTCGAAGACTGGGTTCGAACGAGGAGCGCAGGGCCTGCAGGAGTACCTCGATGCACTGTGGCAGGCCAACGGAGAGCGGTACGTGGGCGAGTGGCACTCGCACCCGGGAGGCTCCGGCACTCCGAGTTCGCAGGACCTTCACCAGATGCGACAGATAGCGGCCGACGCGAAGTACGCATGTCCCACCCCGGCGTTAGTCGTGGTTGGGCTAGGCCCGGGGAGGCAGCCGGAGGTGTCCGTTCAGGTGAGCACTGAGCCGTCAGCCTGACTTCGGGCCGGTAAGATCGTCCGGCTCAGTACCCAACAGATCTGGTCTCCTCACTGTCCCGCCAAGCCAAGTGGGTGCCGAGCCAACCCCTCGCCACATAGAATGGAGAAAGAGACAGACCAAAGGGCACAGGTAAGTAGTGCATCGGCCGCTGATTCGGAAGCCACGCCCTCAGCGCCCTCGTGCGACACCCAGACAACCACTTCGATCTCTGATAAGGGTTCGGAAGAGCTGCCAGATGCCGGGGAACTCCGCCGTGAGCTAGCCCAGGCCCGACAGCGGGAGCGCGAATGGGCTGCTGTTGATCCCGAAGCTCCAGAGCGTCGCCAGGCCCGACAGCGGGGTAGGGGACTTCACACGCAGCTTGCATGGCTCCAGGACGTCCAGAGGGCCGCAGAGCGCATCCAGAGGATCCCAGGCTACGGTTACCGTGGGGACGGTGGCGTGGGCTCTCTGGGGGCTCTGTGGCGCCTCAGGGAGCGTCACGGGTCGATGGGTGAAGAGTGGCTGCCGAGTGTTCGAGCT
>WJIW01000093.1 GCA_014730065.1 Armatimonadia bacterium
AACCTCTGGGTGAACGAAGATGAGCTCGGCGGGAGCGCCGGAGTCGACGATGACGGCAACGGCTACGTCGATGACATCAACGGATACGACTTCGCCGACGGCGATGCCGACCCCAAGCCCAGGGATCCGGGAGCATTCGTTGTGCACCATGGAACCCACGTGGCGGGCATCTCCGCCGCCGTTGGGAACAACGGGCAAGGCGTCGCAGGGCAGGCGTGGGACTGCCGGATCATGGCCCTGAAGGTCGGTACCGAAGCAGGGGGACTAAGCTTCGACGCCGTGCTGGAGGCCATGCAGTATGCCGTCGACAACGGGGCCGACATCGCGAACCTCAGCCTCGGTTGGACCAGCTCGCAGCCCCATCCGACGGTGCTGTCCATCGTGCAGGCAGGAGCTGCCGCGACGGGAACCCCAGGCAATCCCGACCGGGATGGGCTCATCTGGGTCGTTGCTCTCGGGAACGGCGATAGGGATGAGCTGGACCGATCGCGACCTGTTGCGACCGAGACCGAGGCCAATGAGATTATCGGCGTGGCATCCGTGGATCGCGATGTCACCAGGGCAAGCTACAGCAGCTGGAGTTCCTCGCTGAACGTCTGCGACATCTCCGCCCCCGGGGGCGACTTCGATACGGTCCAGTACTACAGCACCTTCCTTGTTGTCGAGGGCAATGACGAGTTCTCCGAGCCGTATGGCTACATGGCCGGCACCTCCATGGCCTCGCCCCACACCGCTGGAATCTGTGCGCTAATCCGGTCAGTGGATCCCTCGCTGTCGGCGGCGGCGGTCCGCGATGCTCTTCTGAACAACTCGAACCGACCTCTGCTGTACGGTGCCAATCCGTCCCATGAGTCGACGGAAGCTCTCGGCAAAGGCCTGGCCGACGCGGCGGCTGCCGTGGATGCGGTGGGAACGCTGGCGCCGCAGATCCAGATCATCAGTCCCGACAGCGGCGCTCGCATCAAGACCTCCACACCGGAGTTGGTGTTCGCCGTGCAGCGACGGAGCGCTAAGGCTCCGGCCATTACCCGGGTTACCCTCCGCCTGGACCCCGCCAGTGGCGATCCCGTGGGCGACGAGGACGCGATCTGGCTGGACAGTGATGGCGACGGCGTAGATGACCGGCCGGAGAGTGCTGAGTACCCGTACCGAGGTCAGCCCCTCCCGGCGAACGGCAGATTCCGCGTCCAGGTGGACTCCTCGCTGGGCATCGGGTCCGGCGGCAGCAGCCTTCATGTCATCGAGGTCACCGTTACTGACGCTCGGGAGCCCGAGGATTATCCCGACACGGCCCCCGATGGTATCTTCAGAGCGACCAGCCTCTTCCGCGTGACGGCCGTAGGAATCGGCTCGGGGCGGAGGATGTTCTCGATGCCCTACGAGCTGATCGACCGAAGCACGCAGCCGTGGACCCTCAGCTCCGCCATTCCCGCGACGGTCTTTGCGCAGTCGTTCGGTGGCGCCGGAGGCGGCCAGATCGCTCGGTGGGACCCCGGCGCAGGCGATGCGGCTGACCCAGGAGCATACGTACGTAGTGACCTTGACGGGGTGGACGATCCATACATCTCGGTGCTACAACCGGGCAAGGCCTATTGGGTCGAGTTGAGTGCTGGCACCCCGAGGCTCGTGATCCAAGGTCGGTCCATCAGCGCGCCCAGGTACCTGATCCGGGATGCGGCCTACAACGAGACGGGCGAAGCTGCCGACTACTTGGCCGAGGGCTGGCACCAGATCGGCAGCCCGTACGACTTCACCGTCAGCCTCTCCGCGTTCCTGGTGGAGACCGAAGAGGGCGAGCTTCTGCCGCTGGCCCAAGCGGTCCAAGATGGGGTCGTGCGTGGAGCACTGTATCGATACGCCGATGGTGGCTACATCGCTTCGGTGATCCCTGAAGCGACCCTGGAGCCCTTCGAGGGATACTGGTTCAGGACGCTGGAGCGCTGCAAGCTGTATGCAGTACCGGCGGCCGCCGAGACATCCTCTGGGGGCATTGCCGCGCGCAGCGTGGACGACAGTCTCGCGTGGCAGTTCTCGGTGCTGGCGTCTACCGCTGGCACGGACTCCCAGGTGACCATGGCGTCATCCCCTCGCGCGACCGACGGGTACGATAACCTGTTCGACCTGGAGCAGCCGCCCCCGCTTGACGCGGACGTGAAGCTCAGCGTGGGCGGAGTCGAAGGCGAAGGGCTAATCAGGGATGTGCGAGGGATGGTCGAGGATGAGGCGACATGGCAGGTCAGGGCTTCGGCCAAGCCTCGCTCTGAGGTCGTGCTGTCATGGCAGGATCTCCGGGGTCTGCCGCGGTCTTACACCGCGAGCCTGACCGACGAGGCAACGGGCGAGGCGCTGAGCATGCGCCACGAGGGCTTCTACCGCTTCACCACGGGCGACGAGGCCGAGACCCGCGAGTTCACGGTGGTCGTGCGTCGCGTGGATGCGGCCACGGCTTTCCGGGTGCACGTCGACGAGGCCAGCACGAACGCTCGGGGCGCAGCCACCGTCACCTTCCGCCTGACCGACGATGCCGAGGTGGACTGCATCGTGCTTAATGCGGCTGGGCGCTCGGTGCGGACGGTGGCGGCTGGTGAGACGCTCGCGGCCGGCGTTCGGTCCCTAACATGGGACGGACGTAGCGATGCGGGGGCTGCTCTGCCCGCCGGCCAGTACAGGCTCGAGATTCGAGCACGGAATGACCGAGGCGAGGTCGCTCGGGGGACCGTCTCCATCAGCAGATAGCGATTGTCGGCCGACCTCGGCCGCTAAGGAGGACACGCGCGCCATGGTATCTTCTGCTTCCCACACTCGGCGGACGTGGCTGGTGCTCAGCCTATTGGTAGCGGGCTCCATGCTCATAGGCCCCGCGGCCGTGGCTCAGGGCGATGATGATGACGTCCGGCTGAACCTGCTGGGGGTATCGGATTCGGTCGAAAACGAGTACATTCGGATCTACGTCGCCGACGATGTCGTCGAGGATGACGACGAGGCTGGCACCCACCCCCTGATGCAGTCCAAAGTCTATATGGTTAACACCGGTGGGGAACCCCTCTCCCTCGGCGATGATGGCGAAGACGTTACCCGATTCGACATCACGAAGCTGGGTGATAACCCCTGGGTTGCGGGTATCGGCCAGTTCGCGACCATCGCCGTACGCTCCACCTCTGGTGAGAGTGGAGATGGCGGTGGCGGTGGCGGCGGCGGCGATGGCGGCGGCGACGGCGGCGACGGCGGCGGCAACGGCGGAGGCGGTGGGACCGGGCCCATGGGCATCCGACAGGATGAAGGGTTCGTCTACTACATCTTCGGCGAGGACGACTACGGTAGCGCGGCCGGTTCTGGCCGCGAGGTCATCGATGGAGTCACCCACCTGGTTCGGGAGTTTCTCATCGATGACGAGAGCCTGCTCGTCACGCAGCTCATAGCCCCGTATCGCGGTCTCGCACGCATCCGCTACACGGTGGAGAACCTATCTGACGAGCCCAAGCAGGTCGCTGTCAGGTTTAAGCATCAGCCCGAGCCCCTCATTCCTGGGCCCAGTATCGGCGGGCTTACCTTCAACGTGCAGGGGACCGTCTTCCCTGCGGGCTACAGCCCCATCGAGAAAGAGACTGCCTACGACGTGGCCGCTCTCGGCGAGGGCGAGCTACCGGCGGGGTGGGTCAGCTATAGCGAGGACGGCACCCAGGCAGTTGGATACATCGAGGTACGAGCGACCAACGTGCCCGGTTCCAACCCCAAGCTTGAGCGCATCGAGTTCATCCGAAACAAGTCGGAGACGCGCGACACCTGGACGGGACGCATGGATGGCGACCAGCTCGTGGGCGACGCCGCCACCATGTCCGTCAACTACTTCTTCGAGGCCGTAAGTATCGAGCCCGGAGCGACCGATACATTCCAGTTGTTCCTCGGCAATCGGTGGGCCTCGGAGAACGTGAGGGCGCCGTTGCATGCTAGCGCCGCGGCCCGTCCTGCGATTCGGCTCGTGCAGGACCCCGACACTGGAGAGTACGGGTATGGCCTCCAGGACGGCACCTTCCCCGTTGGAGGGTACCTGACTAACCGTGATACAGACCTCGGCTCGCTAGAGGCCGGACAGCTCCGGAATGGCGCGATCACGATCGTGCTACCGGATGGGCTCCTTCTTGATGACGGTAGCTCCAGTGGCACACAGACCATCGGAGCGTTGGCGCCTGGGGCGACCAGTGGGGTTACGTGGGACGTCATGCCTGACCCGGACGACCCGAGATACGGGAACCTGGAGATCAAGCTTCAGTGCACCGGAGAGGTAGCGGGTGGCGTGCACGCCCGCACGGTCACCCGAGTGGTCAGTCTGCCGGCGCTCGATACAGCGCTGACGCCTGTGATCACAGAGCCGCCTACGCCCGACGATCGACCGGGCGGGCAGTTTGAGATGTTCTCCGTTCCCTTTGATGTGGACGACCCCGATCCGTTCTTCGGGATCGAATACACCAGTGTGGAGACGGGGCAGCCCATCACTCCGGTGGGTGTGTACCGGTTCGACCCGTCGGAGGGTGTCTGGGATACGTATCCGAACGGCGCGGCAGGTACGCTTCTGCCAGGCCGCTCGTACTTCGTGCGCGTCACAGAGCGCGCTCAGATCCAGGTACCAAAGGGTGCGTCCTTCCTGAATGACCAAGACGAGGTGGTCGTCCCGCTGACCGGGCGGTTCGACTCACCGGTGTCCTTTGGCGGCTTCAATATGGTCGGAAACCCATTCACCTATGCGACCGCTCTGGGTGAGGTCAGCTTCCTGTACAAGGGACGGGTACGGACCTATCGCGATGCTTGGGAGAGCGGCTGGCTGCCAGGGGTCGTATGGAGGTGGAACCCGAAGGCCAATGAAGGCCGGGGTGGCTATGAGATGGGCTATGGTGAAGACTATGGCCTCAATCCCTGGCAGGGGTACTGGATCCTGGCGAACGTGAACATGGAGATGATCATCGAGCCGCCGCCAGCCCGAGGCGCAGAGCCGCCCGTTGGGTCACTCTCGGTCCGGAGCGAGGGCGGGAATGGAACAGAGGAGGCGCTGGCCAAGGCAGAAGGCCGCAACTCCCTCGACGAGTGGATGCTACAGGTCCGGGCCCAGAGCGAGACGGCCGCGGACAGCTCCAACTTCATGGGCGTCGCTCCCGAGAGCAGCACGCGGGACATTACCCGGATGAGTATTCCGGAACCGCCGCCTGTGGGTGCGTATGTGCAGCTTGCCTTCGTGAGAGCCGATGAGGCGTCGCACGAAAGCCTGTACGCGCACGACGTGCGGTCCATGTCCGCCGATCTGGACTACGAGATGATGGTCACCAGCAACATTCCCGATGAGACCATCACACTGGACTGGCCGACGGTTCATCAGCTCCCCCGCGAGCTCAGCCTCGTCCTGGAGGATGTCCAGACTGGGGAGCGTGTCTTCATGCGGACCGAGGGCGCTTACTCCTTCAACACCGGCGTCGAGGGGACGACCCGCAAGTTCCGTGTCGCTGTGAGCACACGCGACCGTGGCCTGCAGATCGCGTCCCTCACCACCGAGGCGCTTGCTAGGGGCGGTGCGTCCATCGCCTACACCCTATCAGCCGACGCCGAGGTGGACGTGCTTGTCATGAACGCTGCTGGCCGAGTGGTGCGCACGGTGCAGGCGGCCGAGCCCACCGTTGCCGGGCGCAATGTGGCCACATGGGACGGTCGCAGCGATGCGGGCACCTCCGTCCCCAGCGGCCGGTACACCATCAAGGTGACTGCTCGGTCCACTGAGGGCGGCCGTGTCAGCCAGGTCTCCGGGCTGTCACTGAACTAGCTGCCGCGGACGTTTGCGGCGATTGCCACAAGACGCTAACATGGGCGGGGTCTCGAAGTATCGAGACCCCGCCCTCTTGACGTGGGTCCTCTGAAGGACCCGCGGGGGCTTCTAGAGAATGCCTGGTTGGCGGAGCAGGCAACGTTGCCCGGTGATGTGCATAGGGCGACTCGGGACGACGAGGGACGACCGGAATGGCTCGTTTCGCGCAGATGAGACGTTGCGCAGTGGCGGTCTGCCTGGTGGGCTGCCTGGTAGCCTGCGTCGCGCCCCCGGGTTGGGCCCAGGTTGCGCCCGAGATCGGGAGAATCACCATCTCGCCGAGCCGCCACTGGGTCCTGGCCGACGACACCGACTCCGTAACCCTGGAGATCAACGTACTCACCCGCGGAGGGTTCCCGGTCCCGGATGGCACTGAGGTCGGCCTCACATCAACGGCCGGACGGCTTGAAGACACGACCGCCACTACCTTCAACGGCATCGCTCGGGTGCAGTTTTACTCCGGCGGCGATAGCGACACCGATGCAGTCATCACTGCCATCGCTCACGGAAGGCGCGCTGAGCGAGCCCAGGTGATCAGCATTACGCGCGAGGAAGGCCATACCGAGGAAGGTGCCAGGGTTGCCCGCATCCGGGCTGAGGATTACTTGGCATTCCGGGAAGCCGGCAGTGTCGTCGTTGGCTATGGCGGCGTGGAGTTCGAGTTCCGCAGACTGAAGATCACCGCGGAGCATCTTCAGTTCCGAGTCTTCCCCCCGTACCAGCTCAAGGCCGAGAACGCGGTAGTGAGTAATGGCGAGCAGCAGCTAGAGGCAAAGAATCTGTATGTGGAGTTCCGGGCGAACGACACCCGTGGCGCGGCATTCCTACAGGAGCCAGAGGCGCGCGCCATGAGCTTCGTGGATGATGGGTTCACGGAAGGCAACTGGTGGGCGCCCGAAGACAAGTTCCAGATGTGGGACCTGGACGAGTCGACGATCGTGATCAAGTGCCGGCGAGTGCTGCTCCATCCCCAGGACAAGCTTACCCTGGAGCATGCGCGCATCTACTATGACGGGTTCCATGTGCTAACGATGTCGGCCCAGGTGATCGAGCTCGGTGGGGCCATGTCCGGGGGGAGCGCGTTTCCTCAGATCCTGGGCTTCACTTACCCTGGCGGGCTGTTCGTGGACTACCCCTACTACTTCGCTACGGGCGAGCACTTCACGGGGGCCGTCCGCCTTCGCCACGGCAGCCCGGCGGGCTCCTTCTATGGCCGTACGGGCTGGTACGCCGACATCGAGGCCGAGTGGGAGAGCGATGACGGTGATGGCGGCTCGCTGCTGGTCGATGGACTGGGACAGCGCGATTGGGGAGCAAGGGCAAGCCACCATCAGGTGCTGGGTAGTGATACTCAGACGGGCGTGTCCGTTGCATGGCCGCAGCACAGATACGTTAGTGCGTACGGCAATGCCTACAAGCCCATGACGAGCGGGTCGCAGATGGTCACGGCAAACTGGTTCGGGGGCGGCGGCCTGGAGGAGAGCTGGAGCCTCGACTGGACGCGGCGCCTGAGCCCCGCGGACGTGGGCGCCTTCAACCTGGGCTATGCCTTCGACCTGGGGCTGGAGCGGGATGTCTGGAGTGGGCAGCCTTACGGGCGAGCCGGCGTCTCGGGTAGCCTACGGCCTCAGAAGGCGTGGGATCTGGTAGGCAACCTCACCTTGTCGCCCCGCGCGTCGGGCGAGATCGAGCAGCGGACGAATGGCGAGCTGGAGTGGTCCACAGTGGTGGGAGTGGACGCCGCCCTGAGATTCAGCCGCACCGGATCGCTCTCGGTGGGTTACGACATTGGCGAGCGTGCAGGCGGCCGGTTCCTGAATGGCACCCGGCACACGCTGCGGGCCAGGCTCCACTACTTCAGTACGGGATCCCGTCCGCTGAGCTTGGTGGCGAATGCCGTTCACGACATCGACTCTGGCCGCTTCACTACCTACGGCTACGCCTCATGGGAGTTCGAGCCCAAGTGGACACTGACTCTGGTGGGCACCATGAGCCGAACCGCCCGCTACACCTTCGAGGATTACACATTCGGGGTCGGCCGTCGGCTCGGACAGACCGAGGCGCGGCTGGCCTACTCCACCTCTCGAGACCGCATCGAGTTTGAGTTCAGCCGGTTGACCTCAGCCTTCTAGCCTATCTCCTCCATGGAGGCCTGCTATGTACATGCGGATGCACCTGGCCGTGGTGGGCGGGCTCCTCGCCCTCGCGGCGCCTCTTTGCGCCGACGTAACGGCCGAGCTCTCTCCTCTCTCGCCCGCGTGCCAGATCGAGACCGATGGGGACGCCATTCGGGTCTTCGCCGAGATGGAGGCATGGGGCGAGGAGCCGCCCCGTTGGCTGGGGACGGTAGTGGACGGCCGAGTGAGAGTCCTGCCCAGGGATAGCGCCGCCGTGGTGCCCGAGGAGCCCTGGGCGGTCGTGTGGTTTGGGTCAGCCCCGTTCCTCCCGCATTTCGACGTTCCGTGGCTGGTGGTCTTCCCCGATCGCGTTCATGCCCTGAGTCTCGATGGACACGGACTTCGGGTGGACTTCCGCGGCGCCGGCCGGGTACGCATGATGCCACTCATGGGCGCGGCGAAGCTCTTGCGCGATCGGGGCGCACCGCACCCGTGGGCTGAGGGGCTCCCCATCGAGGTGGCGGATCAGGCAAGGGAGTTGACCCGGGTGCTGCTGGCCAGGCCAGTGGCGATGACGGAGACCGCGACGGCGGACCCCGGCACCGATGCCCTTACGCTTCACTATCGAGTCACGGCCTGGGATGACGAGTGCGACTACGACATGGAGCCAAGGCGGATCATCCCACTTCCGTCGGTGCTCCTGCACGCCCTACAGACGGGTTTCCCCGGTGCCGTGCACGGCGGCCAGCTCCGGGATCTGGGTGTCTTCACTCCCTACGGGCCTTGGGGCGGCGTCGAGGCCAATGACGAATGCGAGCTGGTCTTTCCGCTGCTGGAGTATGTGCATCAGGCAGAGCGGCCGGTATCCGTTGATCGACTCGCCGATGGTCCGGCGGCGGAGGCCCTCGCTCGGCTGCGGGACGTGTTGAGCGCAAGTTCGTCGACGGCGAGGCGGATGAGATCTGGGACCACGGCGGCCCCGACAACTTTTGCTGGCAAGTGATGGGCGACCGGTTCTACGCCATGGGTCTGCCCTACGCGGGCGAGGAGGCCGACGTGGCCGCTTCGGCGCTGAGGGCGTACATGCGGGGTCATGTGCTGGACGAGACTAACTACGTCAGCCGGCGTGGCGTGCTGCTGCTGGAAGGACCGGGCATCGGGTCCTGGGGGCGACTGGGAGACGCAGGGAAGTTCTCGACGAACGTCTTGGAGACGCTGTGGTGGTACGCCCACAACACCGGCGACTGGTCGCTGATAGAGGACCGCTGGCCGACCATCGAGCGGCTCTTTGTGATGCCCCTGGAGGTCCGGTTTCATACCTTCGGCCGCGGGGAGATCGCGGAGATGGGCGATGAGGCTGCACCGCCCCTCTGCTACGCGCGGATGGCCTGGCGAGTTGGCGATCGGGACGAATACGCGCGCGGGTGCAGCCTGTTTGTGCGAGAGATGGCCCATCTGTGGCTCAAGTTCCGCGGGGCTGAGCTGTTCCGGGAGCACTGGCCCGTCTCCTCGATGGAGCCCTATGGCGACGAGATCTACCTAACCAACCTGTGGGGTGATACTGCGGGCTGGCAGATCGATGGCCCCGAGTATCCCGAGGAGACGGGCGAGCGGCAGTACAACAATCGATGGGTGCGGTTCTCCCATCCGGACGTGGCTCGGGCCCTTCGAGACCTTCTCGGGGACGAGGTGCAAGAGGAGATCGACCTGCTGACCCGGCGGGATGACTTCTATGGAGTTCGCCGGCCTGTGGCCCACATAACGCCGTCCATCGAGCGCCTCAGGTCGCTGCTGCTCGATGAGACCGATGAGGAGCTGGCGGAGCTCTCGCCTCCGGGCACATGGCCGGCGGGCCGCTATGCCGATCAGATCGCGTACTACCTGGCGTTCATCTGGGGGGCGAGGGCAGGCACGGAGACTGAGCGGGTCGTGCCGCGAGACGGCCAACCGGGCCGGTGGGGAACGCGAGTACCATGGTGGCCGGATGAGGATCCGGCGCTGGTGGTACAGCTTACCGCCGACCCCGACCTACCCCACGGCGACCCGACGCTCTCCTGGCACGGCTGGTCGCCCCCGCAGCAGGCCGAGGGGTACCCCAGATCGGGGCACTTTTCCTTCGGCCAGATCCGGGCCGACGGCGAGTAACCGATCGGACGAAGGGGAGGCGGGCCGCGTCGGGGAACCCCTGTTCGGCTTCCGGGAAGGGTGACCATATGTTCAAGCTCGCGTGCTTCACCGACGAGATCAGTCAGGACCTGTCCCATGCCCTCTCTGTGTGCAAGGAGTTCGGTCTCGATGGGATCGAGTTACGCAGCGCATGGGGCAAGGGTCCCCACGAGAATGACACGGGCGATGTGGCGAAGATCAAGGGTCTGATCGAGGAGTCGGGACTTGAGGTAGCATGCATCGCGTCGCCCTTCTTCAAGTGCGACCTGGGCGATGAGTCCGCCTACAAGGACCACCTGGGTATTCTGCGCCGCAGCATCGACCTGGGCCGTCAGCTCGGCACAAATGTGATCCGCGGCTTCACCTTCTGGCGCACCGCCGACCCCGACGATGGGCTGTACGATGAGATCATCAAGTGGTTCGCCGAGCCGGTCAAGATCCTGGACAGCGAGGGCGCCGTTCTGGGGATAGAGAACGAGGCCGCGTGCCATATCGGGTCAGCCCAGGAGCTGCGGGTGTTCCTGGACCGCCTTGGGGCCGACCGGGTCAAGGGGATCTGGGATCCGTCGAACCAGGTCTACATGCCCGACGAGGTGCCCATGCCTGTCCCCGGCGGCTATGAGCTGATCAAGGACGACATCGTGCACGTCCATATGAAGGACAGCAAGCGACTGCCCGGGGGCGACAGGACCCACGTCCCTGTGGGCGATGGCGAGGTCGACTGGCCCCAGCAGTTCGCGCTGCTGAAGAAGGACAACTACCAGGGCTACTGTAGCTTGGAGACCCATTGGCGCCCCTCGGACGAGTTGACCGAGGAGCTGATGAACCAGCCCGGTGGCGAGAAGTACACCGAGGGTGCCGAGGCGGGCAGCCGCGTCTGCCTCCAGAACATCCAAGGGATGCTCCGGGACTTGGCCTAGTCCTAGAACGCGTCCGTCTGCCAGATGAAGGGCGTTCCGCCGGGGAAGAGCCGCCGGAGCGTCGGAGGCACGGAGCCCTCGGCCTGAGCCTCGGGTGATCGAAGCAGATCGTCCAGGTCGCGCCAACCCATGAGGAGCTGGATCAGCGCCCATTGCGGTAGTCGAATCCGGCAGGGCGATTCCCCGGCGTACGTCTTCGCTTCGCCCTTCCTCAGATCAATGGTGGTCGCGCCCAGGTCCGTGATGAAGGTCAGGGCCGCCTGCTGCTCGCCTATCTCCTGGCATCGGCGCGACAACTCGGGCTCCAGAGCAGACATGAGTGGGTGCAGGTTGGAGATGCGCATCATGATCTCGGCCTCGAAGGGGCACTCGATGGTCGCGGAAGCGCCAACGCCACGGAGGTGCACCGCATAGGGGTGATCCGGGGGGATGAGAAGTGTGACCTCCTCGGCCTCGGAGCCAGTAGCCTGATCGGCGAGGGCCTTGCTTAGTGCGGACATTGTACGAGCGTCGGCACTAGAGGCGAGTCCGACCTCCGACACGATGGCTGGCTCGTCATCGTCGACGACAAAGTACGCCGCCATTCGGTCGCCGGCCGCGGGGTCTGTCAACGCGATGCATCTGGGCTCGCTGCTCCACTTCGACCCATGCACGAAGCCCGTCCAGCCCATCGCGTCGCGAACGAGGGTACCCGATCTGCCCGCCGATGCCCGGCCGTTCCAACGGAGCACCGTAGGCAGGTCGGTCTCCTCAAGCGGGCGAGCCTCCAACGGGTACGGCTCGGGCCCGCGCCGCAGCGCCTGCCTATTGACGAGGACGCGGTACAGGGGGATCGACGTGGCGTAGCCCCACTTCGGGTAGTAGCCGGGGATGCCGAAGAGCATGGAGCAGTGATACCCGTCGTCGGCCATGACTTCGATCGCCCGATCCATGCACGCCCGGGAGTAGCCCTTCATGCGGTGGTCGGGGGCCGTCCCAACGCCGGCGATGCCGCCCATTCTCACGTGGGCGATCCCCAAGCGCATGGCGTAGTCGATGATCGTCAGCCAGCTCGCGGGTTCGGGCTCGCCAGGCACGAACAACTCCACCCGAGTGTGGCGCCGCTCGGGCCGGGATACGCGAATGTCCATAGGGCTAGGATTCCTCTCCTTCGGGCATGGGCCGATTGGCCTCGGGGTCATGCAGGGGAAGGCTGACCGTGACGGTCGTCCCCTCACCGTGGATCGAGTCGAGATGGATGTCGCCCCCGGTGACGTCTATGGCGCGCTTGGCGATGGCCAGTCCCAGGCCCGGCCCGGTGCGGCCGCGTAGCTCCGAGGACCGGCCCCGGTAGAACTCATCGAAGATGTGGGGCAGGTCGGAATCGGCGATGCCCAATCCCCTATCCACGACGGTCAGCACGGCGCGGCGGTCCTTCACCTTCAGTGTCACCTCGACGGTGGCCTGGGCCTCGGAGAAGCGAACGGCGTTGACCAGAAGATTGGTAACAATGGCCCTGAGCTCATCTCCATCACCCTCGACCTCCACGCCCGCGGCAACGTCGGCATCGACGTGCACCCCCATCGACTCGGCTCGGTCGCTCGCTTCGTCGATGGCGGCCCGGGCGATGGCGGAGAGATCCTGGGCGGCCACCGTCCGATCGGGCTCGCTGCTCAGGGAGCGGGAGAAGTCAAGGAGCTTCTGCTCGAGCACGTGCAGCCCCTCGGCACGATTGCGGATCCGGCGCAGGTAGTCCTCCCGCTTGTCGTCGGCCAGCTCGATCTCGTCACTTAGGAGCAGGTCCGCGAAGCCGATGATGGCGCCGAGGGGTGCCTTGATCTCGTGCACGGCCACGTCCACGAAGTTGGCCACGGTCTTGCGAGCCTCGACCATGGGGTCGACGTTGTGGAAGGCGAGGGCGACGGCGAAGGCTTGGTCCTGATCATCGAGGGCGGGCGAGGCGCCGACTCGGTAAAGGATCCCCGAGCTGGCTAGGAAATCGGCCTCCAGGCGAGACCCGATGGCGGGCCCGTGAGACATGGCTCGGTGGGCCAGCGCCGACAGGGTTCTTCGGGGATCCTCGGCGTCGGGAATGGGCTCTCCGGCGATCAGGGGCTCGTGGAAAAGGTGCGTGGCACTGCCGTTATAGCGAAGGACCGCATGGTCGTGGTCGAGGATGACCACGGCGTCGGGCGCGGCCCGAAGCAAGGCCACGAGCAGGCGCTCATTCGGGTTCGACAGGGGGTCCACAGGTGGGTCAGCCCTTCGGGACCCTGGCGACTCGGCCGCGCGATGCCACCAGGGTGCCGCGTCTAGTCGCCTTGGGCCGCCTTGGCCAGGGATTCGTTGATAGTCGCCAGGAGCTTCTCGGCGGGCACGGGCTTGTCGAGGAACACATCCACCGGCAGCCACTGCTCATCGGGCTCGTACCGCCAGGGATGGCCCTCCTGGTTGACCGAGGTGAGCATGATGAGGGGGATGCGGGCCATGGCCTCGCTGGCGCGCAGCTCCTGGGCGACGCGGAAGCCCTCGGTGGGCGAGTCCATCATCACATCGAGAACGATGGCATCGGGGTTCTCGCCATGGGCCATCTCCAGGCCCTCGTCCCCGTTATGGGCGGCGATCACCTGGAAGCCCTTGGCCTCCAGAGCCGTACGGTTGATCTCGACGAAGTCCTCGTCATCGTCGATCAGGAGTATCTTCTTGGCGTCAGCCACTATGCTTTCGCTCCTTCCGACGCGGGCGCGGCTAAGAGGCCGCCCGTCGGCGATGGTCTACTGACCCTCACCGGAGGGGTTCGCCTCGTCGGTGTCCGCTTCCTCGGCGCCAGCGTCGGGAGTCTCTTCGGTGCCGCTGGTCTCCGCGTCCGCGCCGCTCGCTCTCCCCGCGGTGAGGGCGGGCTCGGCCTGGCTCTTGGGGCCAACCCCTACGATGTCGCCCGTCGTGGGGATGCCGAAGGAGCTCAGCGTGCCAGCCGCGGCGAAGCTCAGTCCAAACCACGCGATCACACCCAGCAGAAGCACTAGCATGATGCCGCCGATGGCTCCGATGCCCCGCCTCCGGGGAACCGGCTCGGCGGCCTGGCCGGGCATGTCCATGGCGCTGGTGGGCGCGCCCCCCACGCCGCGAGCGGGCTCGGGAGGCGTTCCGGGCGGGCTCGCGGGCGGGGTGGGGGTGCTGGGCCCCTCGGTGGGGAAGCCGGTCTGGCCCGGCTGCTCGGCGAGCTGCTGCGCGGCGGGCTGGGGCGTGATGGTACCTGCCGATCCCACGGGCGGCTCGATGACCGTTGGCGGGGGCGAAGTCCTGGAG
>WJIW01000094.1 GCA_014730065.1 Armatimonadia bacterium
GACACTATCGAGGGGTTCGCCGTGCGCCACCTGCCCACGGGCCGCCTTCTGGCCACCTGGGGATCGCCCCTCAATGGCTGCCTCCCGCTCCAAGGCGGGGGCGGCTTCGACGGCCTCTGGCTCCTCCAGGACTGGGTGCCACCGGGTAGCCTGTGCTGGGTCGACTGGGACGCCTTCGATCGGGGCGATCTGGGTGGCTTCGTGCAGCCTTCCCATAGCGGGCATCGCGATGGGGACACCTTCGTCGGCTATCACGATCCCACCAACGCCATCGACGGCTCGCTGGCACGGTACCTGCGGATAACCGAGTCATGGCGGGGCGTGAACCACCTCATGGTGCATCCCGATCTGCGGCCCTTCGTGGGCCGGGGGGACGTCGCGCTGCCCGAGCCCCCGGGCGAGCTGGTCAGCCATACGGGCCCCGGCGGCCTGCCCAGCCAGCTCGCCGTGCGCGACCGCGGCCGCGCCTACTACGAGCTGTGGGCCTACCGGGGACACGGGTTGCACGTGCAGTGCCGGGGGTACAATCTGTTCACCCAGGAGGACGACTGGCAGGGCCCGACACACCCCGCCGAGCCCGGAGTAGAGCGGTACACCGACTGGGCGAACCCGGTCCCATCACTGACCCGCCCCGGTCTGGTGGGCGCTCCCTTGTACCGCTTCGACCCCGAGGCGGAGGCAGGGGGCCAGATCCGACGGCTCAGCTACGACTGGCTGCGCCCCGGGAATGGCGGCTTCGTCGTCGAGCGACGCCTGGAGCATCTACCGGGTGAGCACAGCCCCATGCAGGTCCTGATGGACTGCGCCACGCTCGAGCCTGTGCGGTAACCGGGTAAGGGATCGGGGCTGGGGACGGAGAACCCTCGGCAACCATCCCCGAAGGACTGAGGCCAACATGACCGACCACACCGCACCCATCCCCGTCATTCTGGATACGGACATCGGAGACGATATCGACGACACCTGGGCCCTGCTGATGATCCTGGGCTGCCCCGAGCTGGACCTGCGGCTGATCGTGACCGATTTCGGCAACACGCCCGAGCGGACCCGGCTAGTGGCCAAGATACTGGAGCACGCAGGACGCACGGACATCCCCATCGGCACGGGCGTCGCGACCAGCGCGAACGCACTCAACCAGCAGAGCTGGATCGAGGGGTACGATGTGAGCCGGTACCCTGGTACCATCATCGAGGACGGCGTCGGCGCCATGGTCGACTGGATCGGACGGGCGGGGACGCCGCCCGTGCTTCTGACCATCGGCCCCATTCCCAACATCGGAGTGGCCCTGGAGCGGGCGCCGGAGATCGCTGAGCGGACGCGGATCGTGGCCATGGCCGGGTCGGTGTACGTGGGCTATGGCGACAAGCCGGAGCGGGACAAGGAGTGCAATGTGGTCAACAGCCCGAAGGAGTGGCAGGCCGCCTTTCGGGCACCCTGGGAGATCACCTTCGTGCCCCTGGACAGCTGCGGCATGGTCAAGCTCGAGGGTGATGCGTACCGGCGGGTCGCCGAATCCGAGCATCCCTTCGCCCGTACAGTCATCGCCAACTACAAGCATTGGGCGAACCGGCCCTCGGACGAGCCCGAGGCCAGCAGCATCCTGTTCGACACCGTCGCCGCCCACGCGGCCTTCGATGAGTCGGTTTTCGAGGTGTCCGAGATCGGGATCGAGGTCACCGACGACGGATACACCGTACCCGACGAATCGGGCCGCCCGGTGCGCTGCGTACTCGGCTGGAGGGACTACCCTCGGTTCGAGGGCAAGCTGATCGAGTCGCTGACCCACCCGCCCACCTAGAGCGGATCAGCGGCGCAGAGGGGGAGGGCGGGCTCCGCTAGGAGACCATGCCCTCCTCGACATCGTACCGCTGGACCTTGCGCCGTACACGACACAAGGCGTTGTCCACCGACTTGGGCGTGCAGTCGTTCTCCTCGGCGATCTGCTGGTAGGACTTGCCGTCGGAGAACCCCACGAACACGTTCCATTCGAAGGGCGACAGGCTCTCCTTCAGCGCGGCGCGCAGATTCCGGACGGTCTCCTTGGTGATGAGGAGCTTCTCGGGATCCTGCTGATCGCTGTCGGGAGCGGCCTCCAAGGGATCGCCGGTGGCCTCGTCCCGGTAGTTGCCCCTCAGGGCATGGGAGTAGACCACAGCGAGCTGACGCTGGCCAACGCCGCTCTTGACGGCGGTGATCATCTGGCGGGTGATGCAGACATCGGCGAAGGTCCGGAACGAACAGGCGCGGTCTGGTCGGAAGTCGCGGATGGCCTTGTAGAGTCCCACCATGCCCTCTTGGATCATGTCGTCCCGGTCGGCACCCTGCAGAAAGTAGGAGCGCGACTTGAAGAGGACTACCGATCGATACTTCCGTAGAAGATGCTCGAGGGCATCCGGGTCGTCCTCCCGCTTGCAAAGCTCAACAACATACTCATCGGGAAGCCTGTCCCAAGCGCGCAATCCGATTTGAGCGGCCACACGACTACCTCCCTCAAAAACTGCCCGGGCCCTGCCGCGAAGGATCCGCAGCATCTGGCCCATCTTGCCTTCCGTTAGTGCAGCGTTGCTATACCCCAACAGGCCGAAAACGTCTCGACCCTAGCAATGTGGATAGATGTTAAACTAATAGCACGAAACCCTGTCAAGAGTTCCGGCAAAAAAAGCGCGAACCTTCCCTTCCCTGCCGGGTGTCAGAAAAAGTTTGCGATCTACCGCTGGTAGTTGGGCGCCTCGCGCGTGATGGCCACGTCGTGGACGTGGCTCTCTCGCAGCCCCGAGCTGGTCACTTGCACCAGTCGGGTGCTTGTTCGGAGGTGCTCCACGTCAGGGGCGCCCACGAGCCCCATGCCGCTTCGGAGCCCTCCCACGAGCTGGTACACGAGGGCCGGGAGTGGGCCCTTGTAGGGGACCCTGCCCTCGATGCCTTCGGGGACGAGCTTAGATTCGGTCTCCACATGATCCTGGAAGTACCGGTCGCTGGAGCTGGCCTTCATGGCCCCGATGGAGCCCATGCCCCGGTACTCCTTGTAGGTTCGGCCCTCGTATAGGATCGTCTCGCCGGGGGCCTCTTCGGTGCCCGCGAACAGGGAGCCGACCATCACTGCGGACGCGCCGCAGGCCAGGGCCTTGGCGATGTCGCCGGAGAACTTGATCCCGCCGTCGGCGATGATGGGGATCCCCGTCTCCTGGGCCGCCTCCACCGTCTCCATGATCGCCGATACTTGGGGTACGCCCGCTCCCGACACGATGCGCGTGGTGCAGATGCTGCCGGGTCCCACGCCCACCTTGACGGCGTCCACTCCGGCGGCGATGAGGTCACGGCAGCCTTCGGCGGTGACCACGTTTCCGCCCACGATCTGCGCGCTGGGCAGGCGCTCCCGGAGCTGCTCCGCGGCCTTGAGGACGCCTTCGCTGTGTCCGTGGGAGGAGTCGAGGACGATGACGTCCACGCCTGCCTCGGTAAGGGCGGTCGCGCGATCGAAGAGATCGGCCGCTACCCCTACGGCCGCGCCGACGCGGAGACGGCCCAGCTCATCCTTGCACGCGTTGGGGTGCTTGCGGGTCTTCTCGATGTCTTTGATGGTGATGAGCCCGATGAGAATCCCCTGCTCGTCCACCACGGGCAGCTTCTCGATGCGGTGCTCGTGGAGAATGGCTTGGGCTTCGGAGAGTGTGGTGCCTTCGCCCGTGGTCACCAGCCGCTCGGTCGTCATGACCTCGTGGATGGGGCGGCCGTGATCCGTCTCAAATCTCAGGTCTCGGTTCGTAAGGATGCCAACAAGCTTGCGGTCCTCGTCGGTAATGGGCACGCCCGAGATGCGGTATCTCGCCATGAGGTCCAGAGCGTCTCGGACGGGGTGGTTAGGGCCCAGGGTTATGGGCTTGGTGATCATGCCCGACTCCGACCGCTTGACCGAGTCGACCTCGTCGGCCTGCTGTTCGATGGACATTCCCTTGTGGATGACACCCAGGCCCCCCTCGCGAGCCAAGGCGGTGGCCAGCCGCGCTTCGGTGACCGTATCCATGGCGGCCGATATGATGGGGATGTTGAGCCGGATCTTGGCGGTCAACTGGGTGGCCAGGTCCACATCTTTCGGGACCACCCGGGACCGAGCGGGAACCATGGTGATGTCTTCGAAGGAAAGGGCGAGGGGAAGTTCCTGGACCATCGGCTCACTCCCTTGAAGTCCGTCGAGCAGCAGCTTGACGGCATAGTGTGCCAGCCACCTACACCCCCGTCAATTGACATCTCTCTATCGCCATCTGCGACCGGAGATGCAGGGCTTCGACGCCGCCTTGGCCAACTATCGATACCGTTGCCAGGGCCGTGCGCGCCCGTGGAAGGGAACCCGCTCCATGCCAGAGACGCAGATGACCATCCCCAAGGATATTCTGGAGCTCCTCATCGGAAGGTGCATGACCGACCGCTCGGAGTACGACGGACTGGCCGAGCTCTGCGCCAAGGCCGGCGGCCGTCTCGCCGGCACCAAGGCACACACCGATGCGGAGAAGTGGACCCGGGGCCGCATGAAGTCCATCGGCCTCTCTCCCGTCCGCCTTCAGTCCTTCGAGACCCCCACCTGGGAGCGGGGGTCGTGCAAGGTCACCATCGTACGGCCCGATCTCGGCGAGATCCCGGCCGAGGCCCACGGCTTCGCGCCATCCGGGGCCAGGGTCGAGGCGCCCCTGGTGGACCTGGGTCCGGGCCTTAGGGACGACTTCGACGCGCGCCGGAAGGCGCTGAAGGGTAAGCTCGCTTTCATCGGTGAGAAGCCGCCGGCGGGCACCAAAGCCCCGCACCGCTCGGAGCAGTTCCAGTGGGCCGTCGAGGCCGGTGCGGCGGGCATGATGCTGGCCAGCAAGGTGCCGGGGCTGCTGCCCCAGACGGGCATGTGTGCCCAGGAGGAGGCGTCGATTCCTAGCGTGGGCCTGAGCCTGGAGGATGGCGCCAAGTTGAAGCGGCTGATCGACTCAGGCAAGAGGATCACCGCGCGGATCTCGCTGAAGAACGACGTGGGCGCCTCGAAGGTAGCGAACGTCCTGGGCGATCTCAGAGGCAGGGAGAAGCCGGAGGAGATCGTGGTCATCGGTGGCCACCTCGACGCTTGGGACCTGGCCGACGGCGCTGTGGACAACGGCACGGGGTGCGCCGTGGTGCTGGGAGTGGCCCGGGCGCTTGCGGGTCTTCCCCAACCGCCCCGCCGGACCGTGCGGTTCGCCTTGTGGGCCGCCGAGGAGATCGGCATCGTGGGCTCTCGGAAGTACGTGGAGAAGTCGTGGCGCAAGATGGACGCTCACGTCGCCTACCTGAACTTCGACATGCCCGGCGATCCCGACCGGCTGCTCCTCTGCGGACGGCAAGCGGAGGTGAGCGCCCTGGGCGAGATGCGGAGGGGGCTCGAGGCCCTGGGCGTGACCCAGCCCGTGTCGACGGGCATCTGCTTGGCCACCGATCTCAAGCCCTTCGTGTTCGCGGGGATACCGGTGCTTTCCGTTCTCGGCTCCCTGGTGGGCGGTGCGGGCTCGTGCTACCACACCGCCGCCGATACCTTCGACAAGGTCCACCTTCCGAGCCTGCTTCGAACCACAGCCTGCGCCGCCGCGCTCACGTACGCTCTCGCGGAATGTGAGGACCTGCCCTTTGAGAGACACTCCGGCGATCAGGTGCGGCGGGCGTTCGAGGAGGAGGGCGTGGCCGACGCCATCGAGGGCGCCGACTGCCGGATGGTGGAGTAGGGGAGGCGCTGGCCCGGTTCGCGGAAGGGCTGCGCGGCCGACGCCCCGGGCTGCGCCGCGGCCGAGGCACGGTCATCTGCGGCGCTACCTCACTGCGATGGCCGCCCAAGTACCGCTACCCAGGCACTATGGCGCCCTGGCCCTCCAATGTGCGTCGGAGCAGCTCGACATCCAGGTCAATGGGTGAGATGTCCGCTCGCGCTGATAGCGCGGCAGCCGCGCCTGCCGCCTGCCCCATCCCCATGCACGATGCCTGGACCCTCAATGCGGAGTTGGCGAGGCGATCGCTACTCACCGACCGGCCGGCGGCGAGCAGCCTCCGACTACCCTTGGGAAGCAAGGCCCTCAAGGGGATCACGGGTACCGTTCCCTTGGTCAGAGGCTTCGGGGTCACGCCCTCCTCTGTGTGCAGGTCGATGGGGTAGAACGAGTGACAGACACCGTCGGGGTAGCTTCTGCCAGAGGTATAGTCCTGATGGGTGATGATGGTCTCCCCCTCGATGCGGTACGTCTCACGGACGCCGGCCTCGGGCTGCAAGCGGGCGATGCGTGCCGCCTCGCAACCGGGGAGGGAGCGGATGAAGCGGAGCAGGCGCAAGGCAGCGGCCCTACCCCGTACGTTCGCATAGGTCTTGGTGATGGAGGTGGACGAGTCGGCGCCGAAGATGTGGTTCGCATTCTCTCCGCCGCCAGCGAGAAACTGCATGAAGCGGCCCCCGCGCGCGGCATAGTCGCCAGGGAGCAAGTCCCCATCTTCCAGGGCGCTCTGATAGCGGCGTTCGACCTCGTCGCCGTCCAGAGCCGAGGCGTTGTAGCCCTCGAAGCGCATGATCATCGTACCTGGCTGGGTCTCGTCATCGCGCAGCCTGGGATAGCCCAGCATGCCCACCAGGTCCGCACCTCCCGTGCAGTCGATGAGCTGATGGCAGGTCACGCGCCGCCGCACCCCCTTGCCACAGCATTCGATCTGCCAGCCATCGTGGGCGAGCCGCCCCGAGCGAGGAAGCTCGTAGTAGCAGAGATCGACGCCGGAGGCGATGCACTCCTCCTCTGCCAGGGCAGCGTAGAGCTGGCCGTTGATGCGGATCTGGTGCTGCCAATGTCGCTCGGGCGGAGTCGAGAAATCGGGCAGGACTCCGTCGCCCAGCTCAACGGTTCGAGTAACGAGATCCCACCCGATGCCCGAGATGATCTGCTTGGTCCACGCGTGGAACAACCCGGGAAAGTCCACTCCGCCGGTGGTCGTTGTGCCACCCAACTGGCTGCCCATCTCCATGAGCAGCACACTCGCCCCCAGCCGCGCAGCCTGGATTGCCGCCGGAACTCCGGCCGCCCCACCTCCGACCACCAGCACGTCCACCGACTCGTCGATGGAGCGGCTTTGCGGAGCTCCGCCTGC
>WJIW01000095.1 GCA_014730065.1 Armatimonadia bacterium
CATTGGGATGGTACGCCCGCACGCGCCACTGGGCGCCCGACAGATCGATGGTGGTGGACTCCGGCATCTGGCATCACTCCTGGCCATGGGGTTCTCAGGGCCAGCGGCGGCGTCCTTCAGGCAGGGGGCGAGGCGCCCGCTCGCGAACAGCCGTGCAGCCCCACGCGGGACATGGGCGGCCCGGTGCCGCCCTCGAGGAGAGGGATACCATGGGTAGCAGTGGCAGCAAGCTCAATGTGGCGCTCATCGGCACGGCCCAGCGAGGTGCGGACTTCTACGACACGCTGAGGGAAGAGAACCTCATCGCCGTATGCGATGTGGACCAGAACGCACTGAAGAAGGCCACGGACGCCTTCCCCGACGCCCAGCCGTACGAGGACTGGCGCAAGTGCCTGGATCACCCGGGCCTGGAGGCCGTGGTCTGCGCCAGCACGGACCATACCCATGCCTTCATCGCCAATTGGGCGCTGAACCGGGACCTGCATGTCTTCATGGAGAAGCCCCTGGCCATCACCGTCGAGGAGGCCCGGACCGTGCGGTCCACCTACCTGGCGAAGAAGGACAACCTAGCCACCCAGGTGGGCATGCAGCGCCACGCCGAGGCGAACTTCAACCGGCTGCGCGAGCTGGTCCACGAGGGCGCCATCGGCAACCTGCAAGAGGCCTGCGCTTGGGGCAACCGGCAGCTACCCCGCCCTGGCTACCTACCCTTCGAGGGGCCCGTGCCCGATGAGCTGAACTGGGACCTCTGGCTCGGCCCCTCACCCGAGCACCCGTACAATCCGGAGTACCCGAACCACTGCCTGAACTGGAACATGTACTGGGACTGGGGCATCGGCCAGATGGGCGACATGGGCAGTCACACCATGGATCTCCTCTGGAATGTGGTCGACGCCGAGCTGCCCGAGACCATCTCCGCCGAGTCGCCCGAGGAGTTCAACCCGGAGGTAACGCCGGTCAATCTCGCCATGACGATGCAGTTCCCGGCCAACGATTGGCGGGATAGCATCCGGGTCCAGTGGTTCCAGGGCGGCGCCCTGCCTGAGTCGCCCCTCCCTTGGCTGGATCTCAACACTATCGGCCATGGCGTGATGTTCAAGGGCGACAAGGGGATCCTGGTCTCCAGCTTCACCGACCGGATGATCATCCCCGCGGGCGCCGATGCCGACATGTCGTACTTCGAGCCCCACGCGCCGGGTGAGGAGCTGCCACCCCTGGGCGACTTCAACCAGCAGTGGAAGGACGCATGCCACAGCGATAAGCCCTGGGAGACGGCGTGCAACTTCGAGTACAGCGCGAACATGATCGAGTGCATGTGCCTCGGGCTGGTCGCCTTCCGGGCCGGCCAGGAGCTTCAGTACGACGCCGAGCGCGGCGTGGTGACGAACGTGGATGAGGCCAACAAGTACCTCAGCAAGCCCTACCGCGAGGGCTGGACCCTCGACGGCTAGCGCGACGCTCGGACCTGCTCTGGGGCAAAGAGCCTGGGGCTCTGCCTCAGGCCCCGGCAGAGGGAGTGGCTCACAGACCAAGCGCTTGCCGAGAAGCCACTCCCGACGACTGGGCTAGCGCGACGATCCAACGAGGCGGCCTGGCACGCAGTTCCATGCGTCCAGGTCGCCCGTCCCCGTGAAAACCATGCTGAAGCTCAGGCCCTGGCCGAGCCACTTCGTTGGTAGGCACCAGAAGAAAGCCGTTTCATATCCGCCCCAGCCATCTTCGTACGCCACCGTGGTCCACGGCCCCCATGGGGTGGGGGAGTCGAACATGCCGAAGTTCGATCCCCGGTCCGGGCCGTGGCGCCCGAGAAGCAGGTACCGCCCGAGCTCGGGATGGTACAGGGCGCTGATCTCACGCACGCCCCTGGGATCCCTGAACACCGGCTGACGCTCGCCCATCTCCGCCGACCACACGGGCTCACCCGCGTCATCGGCACCAGCGAAAAACTCGTACGCGGACCTGTCGCTCAGGTCGTCCTGGGGCGCGCGCATCAGCCAGACCTCACCCGGCACTTGGACCTCACCGCCCGGATCGACCAGCCGGGCGGCGTACATGTAAGCGTAGTCGCCTGGAGCTCCATCGTTGCCGGGGCCGAACTGGCAGAAGGTAGGCATGAGGATCTCATCGTCGGCGGAGAAGGCCCAGTCGGCGCGGCTCCAGGTGAGCCCGCCGTCGGTGGAGGTGGCGAGCCGGGCCTCCCGATTGTTCTCCAGTCCCGAGCCCGGTGAGACCCACATGTGGAGCGTATTGGCGACCGCCAGGATGCCGTAGCTCTTGCCCCCGAAGGTAGCCGGGGCCTCGGCGTCGGCGCCTCCCCATAGGTTCGTGCCCCGGTAGCCCTCGGCGTCGCCCTCGACCCGCGCCACCCCCAGACTGACCCGGCCCCGCTGGTTGGTGCCCCCGAAGCCGCCACCATCGCCCCAGCAGGTGTAGAGATGGCCGTCGTCGGCCCAGGTGCACGGCCAGTTGTCGCTGCCCGGTGCGCGCTGCTCGACCTGACTGAAATCAAGCTCCAGGCCGTCGACAAGGGGGCTTGGTGGATAGGGCTGCGTTAGCGATAGAACGAGCACCGGTACCAAGGTCCACATGATCGCGCTCCCTACCGGGCGATCACCCTCACGCCGGAGACCCGCAGGGCGGGCATGATGAGGCCGGGCTTCTCTCGGTAGTCGCTGCTGACCGCATCGAGGGACCGCAGCAGATCCAAGTACGAGCCCGAGATCATCGTCTCCTTGAGTGGGTAAGCCAGCTCGCCCTTCTCGATTTTGTAGCCGAAGTCCACTACCTGGGAGAAGTCGCCGGTGGCGTTGTTGACGGCCACATGACCTCCGCGCACGAAGATGCCCTCATCGATGTCGGCGATCAGATCCGCCTGGCTTCGGTCGCCGAGAGTGGGGATGACGTTGGTGGGTGCGATGCCGCCGCGGGTGGAGTGGGCGGTGTTCTCCACGCCCGCTTTGCCGGCGGTATAGGAGTTGTGGAGGTAGGTCGTCAGCACGCCTTCGTCCACAAGGGTCAGCACCTTGTGCGGGACGCCCTCGCCATCGGTGGCCGCGCTGGAAGCTCCGCCGGGGATGAAGGGGGAGTCAAGAAGGGTGAGCGCCTCCGACGCGACCGGCTGCCCCTCCATGCCCGCCATGAAGGAGCGTCCTCGCTGGACCTCCTCGGCGCTCGCGGCGCCTATGAGCGAAGACAAGGCGCCCCGGCTGGCATCGAAACCGAACACGAGCGGGAGCTGAGCCGATGGCCCGGGGCGCGATCCGAGCATCTTCAGCGCCTCGTCCACCGACGCATCGCCGATGCCCGCCGGGTCGAACCGGTCCAGGGTCCGGGCGAACTCCCAGTCGTGGTAGGCGCCCACGTCGTCACCATCGCGGACGGCGACACTGATGCTGCAAGATACACTCGAGCCGCTCTTGGTGACCACATGGCCCTTGCTGCTGACGTAGACCGACGTGCCGTGTCCCGCGCCGCATCCACCGCCGATGATGGCCTCCGGCGCCTTGGCGCGGACGGCGGCGACCTCGGGCTTAAGGTAGGCCAGCAGGTCGTCGAGGCTCAACCCGGCCACAGCTTCGTCGTACAGGCCCGGAACCTCGGTCTCGGCTCCGCCCTCGGGGAGGTCGATGAAGTCCGGGTCGGGGTCGGCGGACTTGGCCAGCGCCGCCGCGTCCTCGCCCGCCGACCGGGCATCGGGCAGCTCCATGCGGGTGGCCGAAGCCCAGCCGCAAGCCCCGCGGGAGAAGGCCCGGACGGAGATGCCCGAGGAGATACTGACTTCGGAGTTCTTAACCTCGCCGACCTCCAGGTCCACGCTCCGGCTCGCGCCCTCGCGCACCGATACGTCGGCACAGTCGGCGCCGGCTTTCAGGGCGGCGTCGCACGCCGCCTGGGCGATGTCAATGAGATGCTGCATGAGAGGAATCCTTCCAGCCGGCTAGCTGTCCTGCCCGCCGACGACCATATCCGCCACTCGAACGTAGGGGCCCCCGCCGCTGACGGGCATGCCCTGGCCATTCTTGCCACACGTGCCGCCCCCCCAGGCCAGCTCGAACTCCTTGGAGACGGCGTCCACATTGTGCAGCGTCTCCAGGACCATACCGACCATGCACACATCGCGCACGGGCTCGGCCAGCTCGCCATTGCGGATCATCCGTCCTCCGCCGGCATTGAGCGTATACTGGCCCTTCTGGCAGAAGACGTATCCCCAGCGGCCGTCCTCCATGAGCACACCCTCGTCTATGCCGCCGATCAGCTCCTCGACCGGGGTCTCGCCGGCTTCCATCATGGTGTTGCTCATGCGCACGATGGGCCGGGAGGAGTATCCGTCGGCCCTTCCGCTGCCATTCGCCTCCAGGCCCATCCGACCGGCCGACTCCAGG
>WJIW01000096.1 GCA_014730065.1 Armatimonadia bacterium
CAAGACGACCACCTGCAAGATGGTCTCCTCGATCCTGGGGCGCGCGGGCTTTGGGGTGGTGCGGAACGTCTCGGGCGCGAACCTGCGCCAGGGCATCGCGACCACGCTTCTCGATGCCGCCAACCTCGCCGGACGTATCGACGCCGACTACGCCCTGCTGGAGGTGGATGAGGCAGCCGCCGCTCACGAGATCCAGCCCCTCCGGCCGGCGGGGCTCCTGATCAGTAACCTGTTCCGGGACCAGCTCGACCGGTACGGCGAGCTAGCGACCACGGCCCGGCGGCTAAGGGACGCCATCGACACGGGCCTGCCCGAGGGCGCCCTGCTCATCCTGAATGCCGACGACCCTCTGGTCGCCAGCCTGGCCGGCGAGCGTGCAGCGGCCGGGTACTACGGGATCGACACGCCCGAGCGCGCCCTGGCCGAGGCCGACCATGCGTCGGATTCCGACGAGTGCCCGGCCTGCGGCAGCCCATTGGAGTACCGCCTCCGCTACGGCGCCCATCTGGGCCTGTGGCGATGCCCGGCCTGCGCGGTCGCGCGTCCCGAGCCTCAGCTTCAAGTCGTGGGGGCGGATCTGCTGCCGGATCTCACGGAATCCGTCGAGATGGCGGTGGCCAGCGAGGGCGACGACGGCGAGCCGGCGACCATGGCGGTGACGCTGCGGCTCCCGGGCCTCTACAACGTGGCCAACGCCGCCGCCGCCGCGACCCTCACCCTCGCCTTGGGGATCGATCCCGGGCATGTGCGCGAGGGCTTGGAGGCGACGGGAGCGGCCTTCGGTCGGCTGGAGCGGATCGCCATGCCCGGCGGGAAGACGGCGGTGCTGATGCTGGTCAAGAACCCCGCGGGCCTGAACGAGGTGACCCGGCTCATCGCCGAGACGGGCGAGCCCCGCCCCGCGGTGATCGCCCTGAACGACAACACCGCCGATGGCCACGACGTATCGTGGATTTGGGATGCCGACTTCGAGCGGCTGGCCGGCCGGCTCGGTCATGTGGTGGCCAGCGGGGTGCGGGCCCACGACATGGCCCTCCGCCTGAAGTACGCCGGCATCGACACGAGGCGTGTGGAGATCGTGCCCGAGGTGCGCCCCGCCCTCACCCACGCTCTGGAGCGGACGCACGAGGGGGGGCAGGTGTACGTGCTGCCCACCTACACCGCCATGCTCGACCTCCGAGGCCAGCTCCAGGCCGAGGGCCTGGTGCCCGCCTTCTGGGAGGAGCTGGAGTAGCCATGCCCACCATCACCATCGGCTGGCTGTACCCGGGCCTGATGAACATCTACGGCGACCGCGGGAACGTCCTGTGCCTGACTCGGCGGTGCGAGTGGCGCGGTATCGGAGTCCGGGTGCGGGAGATCGGTGTGGGCGACGCTCTGGAGCCCGGCGACGCGGACCTCTTCTTCATCGGCGGCGCCCAGGACAGGGAGCAGCGCCTGGTGGCCGAGGACCTGGCCCATGCGAAGCGTGAAGCGATCCACACCGCCCTCGCCGATGGCGCCGCGGCTCTGGCCGTGTGCGGCGGCTACCAGCTCTTCGGCCACGAGTACCGCGATGCCGACGGCACGGTCCTCGAGGGCATCGGTGTGTTCGATCTGATCACCGAGCCCGCTCCGCCGGGCGCCCCGAGGATCATCGGGAACCTCGTCGCCGAGCCCCTCCTGCCGGGCCATGAGGACGCGCCCAACCTGGTCGGTTTCGAGAACCACGGCGGCCGCACGCGTCTCGGCGAGGGTGCTCGGCCCCTTGGGAAGGTCATTCACGGCGGGGGGAACAACGGCGACGACGGGCTTGAGGGCTGCGTCTCGGGCTCCGCCGTGGGGACGTATCTGCACGGCAGCCTGCTGCCGAAGAACCCGTGGCTGGCTGACTGGCTACTGGAGCGGGCGCTCGGCCGAACCGACCCGGGTGCCTCGCTGGAGCCCCTGGACGATACCTTGGAGCTCCAGGCCCGGGCGTCGGCCGAGCACCGCGCTCTCACGGCCAGATGGTGATGCTCGGCGGTCCCTACGACGCGCCGGCCGACAGCACGCTCAACTCGATCTGGTCGGCGGTATCGGGGTAGGTGTAGGCATCGTTCACAAGGCGCACGGTGCCACCTTCGGCGGCGCCGGTGTTCGGACCCGCCTGTCGGGGCGCCTGATCTTCACCCACGCCCGGCCGCTGATTGACCTCGGTGCCGGCATCCCAGAGCTGAAGCTGGGAGGTGACGTCGCCCAGCACTGGGCCCGACTCGCCGAACAACTGGATGCCGTTGGCGCCGGGGGCGTAGAACAGGTCATTGGACTGCACGAACATGGTTGCCACCGAGAGCCGGTCGCCGGCCACGGCGTTGAAGCTGAACTGGTAGCGGCCTCCGGGCCCGATGGGTCCCGCGGCGCTCGAGCCCTCGGGCGTGTTGACCGCACCGACGGACTTCACGCCGGCAGCGGTCTGAAGGGCCGGAACGAGAAGGGAGGGATCGCCGTCCTCGGCGAGGGCCTCAAGAGCGTCGGAAGCGGCTTGGCCCGAGGTGAACAGGGGGTTGGCCCCGGTATGGACGACCCAAACCGCGGGCGATAGGGGTGAGGTGATGTCCTGGCCGTCGACCAGGATACGGGGCGTGACGTCGAGGAGCTCGGTGGCCTGTGCGGGGGCCGTCGACACGTTCTCCAGGGATACAGTGAATCGGGTGCTGGCGGTCGGCGTGCAGCTCGCGATGACCAATGCCACCACGGCGACGATGCCGAGGATTGAAGCAATTTGCACTCTACGCATGCACATCTCTCCTTCGGTTGGGTGTCGGCGCCGCTCGGCGCGGCCAGGCTGGATCTCCCCGACGCCACCTCACGGCATCTCAGTACTAGTTTACCATACGGTTAGTTGTCGCCAAGGGATGACGGACCGGCCGCCCGCCGGGCCCCCGACCGGGCTACTTGTGCCAGCCTTGGAGGATCTGTGCCGTCATCTCGTCGGCCTCAGCGGTAGGGTTCTGACAGGCCCCGCGAGAGCACACATAGGCCCTGGGCTGGCCCTTCGCGGCCTCCTTGCCGCTCAGCGGCGGGAAGGTGTCCAGCAGGCCGTCACCAGCGCCGTCGGCGGGGCACTCGAGGAGCACGGCATGGTGGGGCATCAGGTCGTGGTAGGCGCGTACCAGCCCGTCGCTCCCATCGCCGCCCGCGCCCGCGATGACCACCTCGTAGAAGGGCCCCAGGTGCAGGTCGGCGGCGTCGGCCCAGTGGGACATGGCCGGCCCCATGCGCTCCATGGCTGAGGCGTACCCGCCCAAAGCTCGATCGGCGGGATCGCGGTAGCGGTCATCCCCCGTGAGGGCCGCCGCCCGGACCAGGCAGTGGAGCGCGACGGACATGCCCGAGGGCTCGGCGCCATCCATGGGCTTGACGGGCCGGCCCATGGGGGCCTCCTGCCCCTCGGCGACCATGTAGAAGCCCGCCTCGGGATGGGCGAAGCGGTCGAGCATGGCGTCGACCAGCTCCAGGGCCCGCCGGGCGTGGCCGGCATCACCCGATGCCTCGTGCAGCTCCAGCAGCCCAGCGGCCAGGAAGGCGTAGTCGTCAAGAACGCCCTCCTCGGCGGGCTCGCCCCCATTGGAGACGCGGTACAGGTGTCCGGCGTCCCTGCGGTGTACTTCCCACAGGTAGTCCGCGGCTCGGGTGGCGGCGTCCAGGTAACGCGGCTCACCGAAGGCCCGGTAGCCCCGGGCAAAGGCCTCGATGGCCAGGCCATTCCAGGAGGTGACCACCTTCTTGTCCAGGCCCGGCCATTCGCGCCTGGCACGCCGCTCCCGCAAGGGCTCGACCCAGCGCTCGAACAGTCCCTCGACCTCGGCCTCGGGGCGGCCCATCGAGCGCGCTACCTGGGCCGGACTGGAGCGGCGAGTGAGCACGCTGGCTCCCTCGAAGTTGCCTTCCTCGGTGACCCCGAGGAGAGCCGCGAGGGGGGGCCCGTCCTCCTCCCCGGCCACCTCGATGATCTCGCCGGGCTTCCATACATAGAACTCGCCCTCCACCCCCCCGCTATCGGCGTCATAGCTGGCGTAGAAGGCCCCCGTCTCCGGGTCACGCATGTCCCGGAGCATGAACTCCAGGGTGTCCCGGGCGATCTCCTCATACCGGGCGTCCCCAAAGACGGTAGCCGCCTCGGCATAGAGAGACGCGAGCTGGCCGTTGTCGTAGAGCATCTTCTCGAAATGGGGGATCAGCCACGTCCGCTCGACGGTGTAGCGGTGGAATCCGCCGCCCACATGGTCGTGGATGCCGCCGGAGCCCATTTGGTCCAGGGTCAGCCGGACGGCGTCGGCCAGCGCCTGCTCGCCCGTCTTGCGGTATCGGTGCAGGGCGAACGCCCAGGTGCTGGGGGTGGGGAACTTCATGTGGCCCGCCGAGCCGCCCCACTCGCGGTCCAGGCTCCGAAGCACATCGTCGGCGACCGAGGCCGAAGCGTCGGCAGAGATGGACGCTTCGGTGCTCACGGTGGGCTCGCGGCTGAGGGCCTCGTAGACGGACCGGGCCGACGCTTCCACCTCGTCCCGACGGTTGCGGTAGATATCGACCAGGCGGCGGTTCAGCTCCAGGAACGCGTCCTTGGGGTAGTACGTGCCGCCATAGAAGGGCTTGAGCTCGGGGGTCAGCCACACGGACATGGGCCAGCCGCCACTACCCGTAAGGCCCACTACGGCGTCCATGTACACGGCGTCCAGGTCGGGCCGCTCCTCCCGGTCCACCTTGATCGGGATGAGCTCGGCGTTCAGGAGCCGGGCCACCTCCTCGTCCTCGAAGGATTCGCGCTCCATCACATGGCACCAGTGACAAGAGGAGTATCCAATGGAGAGGAAGATGGGCTTGTCCTCGGCCCGAGCCCGCTCCAAGGCCTCTGGGCCCCAAGGGTGCCACGCGACGGGGTTGTAGGCATGCTGCTGTAGGTAAAGAGAGTGTTCGCCTGCCAGGTGGTTGGCGCTCTCGGTGTTGTGTGTCAATGTGATACCTCCTGTGGGGTGGGGAGACGGGAACGCGGGGGGTGGCGCCACCGGCCCCCGGTCGCCCGGGGTGGCCCGGACCCGATGGCCGGCGGGAGGGCAGGACCGCCGGCGCGCGCAGAGAGTGGCGCTCCGCAGGGGCGCCAAGTTAAGGGGTCCAAACTTCACACTGACACATATGGGTGAGAGCGTCCAGCCCCGAGGCAGTATCCTGCCCGGGGCTGGACTCGGGAAGCGGGGGATCTCGCTGAGCTACTCGGCGCCGGCGGCGATCCGGGCTCGGGAGTTGCATACCGTGCCGGTGTGCCTGTCGAGCAGATTCTGGAGAGTGGTGCGGGCGAAGTAGTCACTAACCTGGCTCTGTACTTCCTGTAGCAGCCCGCCCAGCACACACGAGCCCAAGGCACACTCTGAGCGACCCAGGAGACATTCGCCCTGGGGCAGTGGCCCCTCGATGGCCTCGTAGATCTCGGCCAGGGTGATCTCGGCGGCGGGCTTGCCCAAGACGAAACCGCCACCCGGACCCCGCTTCGAGACGACGAGACCGCGGCGACCCAAGCGCTGCAGTACCTTGCTCAGGTGAGCTTCGGAGACTTGCAGGTCTCCCGCGATTTTCAGTGCCGAAATGGGCTCATCGCTGCCCGCTTCGGCGAGGCAAGTCATTGCGTGCAGCCCGATGGCCGCAGCATCGGAAATCCTCAAAATGCTCTCCATGTGGCTCTCCTTTGGTAGAACTTTATCGCGGAGCGGCCCTACCACCGCCCGCGCCACCACCATTCATGCCCCTATATGTAGTTCACAGTGTATTGCATCCGCTGCCTATATTACATTTCCATCTGACAGTTCCTCTATTTTCCTCTGACGAGGAAAAGTCCCCTTCCGATCCATCAATCGCCCTCGATGGGCTTCCTTTTGAGCAGCAAACTCCCCGTCACGACGGTGACGCTGGACAGGGCCATGGCCACGGCGGCCATGACGGGGTGTAGATCCCGGAGGAAGTCGGGCAGAGCCTGAATGGGGTATAGG
>WJIW01000097.1 GCA_014730065.1 Armatimonadia bacterium
ACCCTGACCGTCGCCTTCGATCATATCCGGAGCCCGGTGCAAGGAGACGTCGACCACGATGCCCGCCTCGTCGGCCATCCGCACCAGCTCAACGAGCTGGCCGAGGTAGGGCTCGCGCGGCTCGCCATCGGCGGTGAGGGCCGAGGTGTTCTCATCACCCGAGGGCCATGCCGCCCAGACTCGCACCCAGTTAACGCCCAGGCTGGCCAGATCCTCGAAGTCGGCCCGCACGTGCTCGGCGGGCGCGGCCACGCCGCCATAGTAGCTGATGCCGAGGAGGAACACGGGCTCATCATTGATGGTGAACCGGGTTCCGTCGATCCCAAGCACGGTCTCGCTGGCCACGGCGGATCCGACGGATACACAAAGGAATAGCGCGACGAAACTGGGTTGGTGGCACACCGACACGTCCCCCTTTGGATTGCCCGCGGGGCGTTGCCGGCACGGGCACATGGCCGCATTCCGTCGACTCGGGGACCGGACCTGCGCATTCGGTTCCCACTGTGGCGGCTACACAGCCCGGAAGGGAATCGCGTGGGCCAGGGGCGTAACTCCGTGGTGGCGCGGTGGTGGATGCACCGAGGAGGATGCTCGTGACTTGCCTGATGCTCGCCTTGTCCGTGATGATCGCCCAACCCGAAGGCGACGCTCCGCTGGCCATCGTGCCTGCCTTCACCCACGCGGAGGTGCCAGGCTCACTGGCCACGGGGCCCGATGCCGACGATCTCGCCTTGGCCGAGGGTACCCGGGAGCGTGGCTACGATGCAGCCCACCGCCTCTCCCTCGATAACCCTCTGCTGCAGCGCGACTCGGGGCTGATCACCTTCTGGATCCGCCCCCGCTGGGACGGCGACGACGGCCTGCGTCACCGCATCCTAACCATCGGCGATCCGATCGACAACGGCCTATCGCTGGAGAAGTCTCCGTCGGGATCCTTGCGGCTGCTGATGGCGTCCCCGGAGTGCCGCACCGTTGCCCGGGCCGGTGTCGGCCATTGGCGTGCGGGCGAGTGGCACCACATCGCCGTGGGCTGGATGACCCGCAACGGCCTGGCGATCGGCCTCCCGCTGTGGATCGACCGGGTGTGCGTCGACGGCCCCATCCCCGCGGGCAATCCGATGATGGACCCCAGCGCCATGGAGGACCCGGCCATCATCATCGGGGACGAGACCTGCGACGCAGCCATCGATGAGCTGATCCTCCGCGACCGGTTCGACACCGAAGGCTGGGGCCAGATCTGTACCGTGTACAGGGATTACTTCCGCACCGCCCCATACGACGCCATCGAGATCGATCGGGAGCCGTGCCGGGTGCCCGCCGACGACCGGGTCGTGGCCGGACACCCCAAGCAGCTCGGCCTGCTTGCTCGGCTGGGGGGCGAGTGGGAGCCGGTGACCGACTTCACCGTCCGCTACGGCAACTGGTCGGAGTTCGATGCCAAGCCCTTCATCCAGTGGAGCACTTCCGATGCTGGTGTGGCCTCGGTGGACGAGTCGGGCCTCGTCACCGGCGTGGCCCCGGGGTGGTTTGAGGTCACCGCTCGCTACCTGGGCATGGAGGAGACCATCGCCTTGGAGGTCATCCCCGCGGAGCTGCCCGACCTGGACATCACCTACGTCTCTCGGTTGCCCCGGTACCCGAATGATGAGCCCAAGGGGATGCCCGATCCGGGCGAGCGGGTCACCTCGGTGGTCCATCTTCACAACCCCGGGCTCACCCCTGTCCCGGCGGGAGCGGCCATCCGCTGGGAGCTGATCCCCGAGGCAAAGGAGGACTACGTGCTCACCGTGGCCGACGGCTCACCCGCCCGCACCCAGGTGGCGTGGCTGGATGAGCCCATTGCCCCCGGCGGATACGCCGAGTTGGAGCTGGACTGGACCTGGCCTGAGCAGCCCCATTGGGTGCGAGTCACCGCTGATCCCGACGACGACCTGGCCGAGCTCTGTGAGGCCAACAACCAGGTCTCCGAGCTGAACACGGCTCGTCCCCTGCGGTTCGGCTATGAGCAGGACTTCATGGAATCGGTGCACGCCGACCGCAAGATGACCCTGGTCGGCTCCTTCAGCTACTACGACTACATCCGGGCTCAGAAGCGTCGGATGGACCTGATGCTGCGCGAGGCGGTGTTGCCCGAGACCTCGCCCGTCGGCGTGCGGGACGCGTACCGCATCGACATGATGTACGCCATGGCGGGCAGCGAGGAGGAGCTTCCCGAGGAGGCCCGGGAGCGTTGGTGCGACGGCGGCTTCCCCGTCGGCCGGCACGCCGAGCTAATGGCCCAGGACTCCGGCCTGATCCACGAGTTCGGCCACACCTGCCTCGCCCTGCCCGACCTCTACGGCTACGGCGTGCGGCCCTACAACGTACTGCTGGAGGACGAGAGTGGCGAGCGAATCGCCGGCAGCGACCTCCTGCCCGAGATCCGCCCGAACACCCTCCCATTCTCGGCGGCCAATACCGTTCCGTGCGGTGTGGGGTACGTGCCCCTCATGGACTTCTGCCATCTGTGGCTCCACCCCGCCAACGCCGGCAAAGTGGACTACTTCCGCGGCTACCGCGGCCCGCGGTTCTGGGGCACCCAGGGACGGCTCATCCCACCCCTCGGCACCTCTCTGCTGGTCACCGACATCGACGACCAGCCGCTGGAAGGCGCCGCGGTGTACGTCTATCACGTGACCAACACCGGCGCCCTGGACGCATGGTCGAAGTACATCGCCGACAGGCCGAAGTTCGTGGGGCACACCGATGAGTTCGGACGCTTCGAGTTCCCCCGAGAGACCGACGAGCAGTGGGATGACGCCGACACGGACCGAGTCGATGCTGCCATCCAGGTATGGAACCCCTTCGGCCGCGTCGAGACCGACACCGCCTTCACTCCGAACGTCTGGACCGTCGAGGGGTTACTGCTGGTTCGCATCGACTCCGGCGACCAGACGGAGTTCTTCTGGCTCTCTCTCACCGACTTCAACCAGGCCTTCTTCCGCAGCCGGATGCCTGTGGGCACCATCGGTATCGCCACCTCCCTGGAGCCCCGGACGGGCGAGACGCCCATCGTCCGGCCGGAGATCCCCGAGGCGATCCGCGAGACCAACCTGGCCCCCGTGGCGGTGGTCGCCGAGACGGAGCTGACCGTGGAGGTGGGCGAGGAGTTCACCCTCGATGGCAGTGCCAGCTACGATCCCGAGGAGCAGCCGCTGCTCCATCGATGGGTCGGCGCCGGCCTCTCCGAGGAGGCGCTATTCACGGTGACTGCGCCCGACTCGCCGCGAGACATGGAGTACCGTTTCTACGTGCTCGACGGCGTGCGGGCGAGCGAGCCAGTGACGGTCATGGTGCATGTGGTCGATGCGGGGCCAGCGGACCGGTCCTGATCCCGCCCCCCTTCAACCTGAAGGGGACTAATGGGGTCGCAAAACGGAGCGCGCGGGGCGGCGGCGCCCCGTGCCACCCGAGACCGGCGGGCACGGAGGCCCGCCGCCACCCGCAAGGTACGCCACCCGTATGGCGCCCCAACCCGAACACGGGGTCAGTACCCCAAGTTCACGTGCACCAGCCGGCCCAGGCTGCCCCCCAGGGGATCGAAGTCCTCGGGCCCGAAGCCGAGATGGGAGTGGCGGCGCCAGCCCTCGCCATAGCCGAACAGGCTGAAGCCCCGGCCGACGTCCCGGCACATGTCCTCCATGGTGATGAGGTAGCTGTCCATGCCCTGGCTGTGATCGAGCCACTCCTTCTGGCTCTTGTGGCAGGCGAGCATCTCCTTCTTCCTCTCCATGACCGAAGACACGTCCACGTAGAACTCGGCCTCGACGGGCTGCCGGAGCTGGTCTCGCAGGCCATAGGGCAGCGCGTGGTAGACGGCCATGTCCTGGGACGTGGTCTCGGTCTCCGGGTCGGTGCGGTAGTTGACCATGGCCCGGCAGAAGGCGGCGGTTACCATCAGCCTCGATGAGTTCATATGGTCCTCCATGTAGTCCTGGGGCGACTGGAGGAGGAGGATCGTCGGCTGGACCCGACGCACCAGCGCTGCCACGCGACGCAGCAAGCCGTCCTCGTACAGAATCTCGATGTCATCCACCAGGGGCGGGTGGAAAGTGGCCCCGATGGACTCGGCGGCCGCGCGGGACTCCTCGGTGCGTATCCGCACGATCTCGTCCCGGGAGAGCGTCGCCGTTCCACAGCTCCCGGAGCCGATGTTGTGGTAGTGAAGCTCCCAGCCCGCCTCGGCCAAGTGCATCAGTGTGCCGGACATCATGAACTCGATGTCGTCGGGGTGGGCGGCGGCGGCGAGGACGATACCCGTGCCTTGGGTTTCGGTCATGGATGGGGCCTGCCTCTCGAGGGGATCTTCGTCCCCTTCCGCGCCACCGGCCGATGGGCCTTCGGGCCAGGTGCCGGTCGGTGGACGCAGAACTCTGGGCTAAGGATGATGCCCCATGGCCGCTCTCGCGCTGGTCTCGCTGCTGCTGGTGTCCCAACTCCCCGCTGAGACGCCCGACCGGCCCATCGTCGGCGCCGCCTACTTCTACTGGTACGAATGGGACCCATCCACGGAGACTGGGAGCTGGACGGGCCAGGGCATCTACAACACGCCCTTGTACGGGTACTACAGCTCCGCCAGCTATGAAGACAACCTGCGCGCAATGCACCTGGCCGCCGACTGGGGCATGACCGACCTGTTCATGGACTTCTGGGGTCGCGGCTGGCTCGGCGAGGACGGCCAACCCCGCGAGCTGCTTCTCACCCGGGCCGCCGAGGAGCTGCAAAGCCGCGGCTACAACATTCATATCTCCATGTACCAGGATGGCGAGGACTTCGATGTAGCCGACATGGCCTCCAACCTCGACTCCGGCCGGGATGTGCGCTGGTGGCTCGATTCCCTGGCCGTGCCGACCGACGCCTGGAGCCAGTTCCGCGGGCGGCCCCTCGGACTGATCTACGCGCGCAACGGCACGCCCGAGCCCTCGGGCGATGTGGCGGCATTCCGCCGGTTCCTTCGAGGCAAATACGGTGACTTGGCATCGGTCAATCGAGCTTGGGCGACGGCGATGCCGACCTGGGCCGAGGTCGATCTGCGAGCCAGGCCGGGGCAGGCCTGGGCCGACGTCGGCGAGTTCCGCCGCGCCGAGTGGGCTCGCGAGCGGGCGGTTATGCAGGAGCGAACCCGCTCCGAGACCGGGGCCCCGGGCCTGGAGCTGAGCTTCGATACGGGGTACGCGCCGTACCCTTGGGCCGGCATCCACGGCTTCGTTGATCTCTTCGGCGGACCCCACTCCTATGGGGGGCTCAACACTCCGGAGCAGCAGCTCGCCGAGCGTTATCTCTACCACGCCGCCGCCCGCAATACGGGCCGCCTCAGCTTCGATCACCACAAGGGCTTCTACCATGACTGGGAGATCCGCATACCCGGGATCGCATGGTGGGCCGAGCCCCATCGCCTGGACCGGCACTTCGTGGGCCTCATGGCCAGCCACGCCACATCGACCTTCCACATGAGCTGGAACGAATGGTGGGAGGGCTCGAACCTGGAGCCAAGCCGGGAGTTCGGCAAGGCGCCCTGTGAGACCAACCTGCTCTACTCCACCCTCATGCGCGAGTGCTACGAGTCCCTCGCCCACCCGGAGACGGGGGCACGGACCGCCTTCCTCGCCAACGAGTGGCCCCTACGCCTCGCCCACCCCGGCTGGACGGAGACGGTGGACACCCTTCGTATGCTGCGTCGCCATGGCGCGCCCTTCGCCACCATAACGGGCTCGCCCCTGGGCACCGATCTGGAGCAGTACGACGTCATCGTCGCGCCCGGAGGCGGTGTGGGGTTCGAGGATGGAGCCGTCGTTGCGGACCGGCTCCTGGCCCTCGCCGAGTCGGGCAAGACGATCATCGTGTCTAGCTGGCCCCTCATGCGCGAGAAGCTGGCGATGCCCCTCGATCAGCCGTCCGCCGAGACGACGGCGGAGCCCTTCAATGCGTTCTACGACATCGGAACCCCGGCGGGGGATGTCTGCCTGGGGGCGGGCTTCTCCAATGCCGAAGTGTGGTCTCACCTGACGTCCTTCGATGGCGAGGCGGCCACGGTGCGCTGGACGCCTGCCGTGGGTGACACGCTGCTGCTTCACCTTCCCGTCGCGCCGGGCCGGGAGCAGGTCCTGCGCTGGAGTGGATCGGCCCTCTGGTCGCACACGGTATCGGTGCAGGTCAATGGCTCCGAGGTGGCCCAGGTCGCCATCGAGCCGGGCCTGCACAGCTATGAGACACCCATACCTGCCCAGGCTATCGGCTACGGAGCCCTGGCCACCGTGAGCTTCGTGTACGAGCCATCCCTTATCCCCACGGAGATCAACCCGGCCGCCTACCCCACCGAGGACCGCGCCTGCAATCTGGCCGTCGACTGGGTCCAAGTCTCGACTCCTGATGTGCCGCCAGCGACGCCCGGTTCCGCAGGCCTCGGTGAGGGGATGATCGTTCAGGCCCAGAGTCCATTGGGTGGCGGCCCCGCCCAGTGGCGCGACCCAGCCGCCTTCCGCGACCCACTTGCGGACTCCGGCCAGGTCCTGTCCAGATACAAGGCCGATGGCGTGCCCCGAGACGTACGGGTAGACGTGGGCGACGGCACGGTCGTCTACGTCAATGGCAGCATCGGCGGGCCCGATGATGCCTCATACGTGACGAGCTGGCTAACGGCCGTCTCGGGCGCCCGGAGCGGGCAGTGGGTTCGCGGCGAGGACTGCGTTGGCGTGGCCCTGCGCATGGGCGACACGGTGGTCGTCCCCGTCCTCAACGCCGACGCACCGACCGAGGAGCGCCAGGTCAGTGTAGCCACCATCGTGCCCAGCCGCGAAGGAGCCGCGGCCCGGGCCATCCGGCGGGACGGGGCCGAGGACGTGCGCCTGAAGCTCACCGCATGGGGGCCCGGCGTGCGACTCGATGACCGGATCGAGACATTCGGGCTGTACGAGATCACGCCCGGGCCGCTCAGGCTGGAGGCACCGACGCTGGACCTGGTGGCCGGCGCGACGCGGCTCTGGCGCATCGACCTTCACAACCCGACCGATCGGAACATCCGCGCCACTCTCTCGCTGCGGTCCGCGATCCCCACCCTGAGCGCCGACCCCGTGGAGGTGACCGTGCCCTTGGGGTCCACGGTGAGCGCGCCGCTCCAGGTCCACGCCCGGGAGGACATCGACTGGGGCCATAAGACCGTGGTCCTCCGGGTGCTCACCGATGACTCCGACGCACGAACCGTACGGACGATCACCGTG
>WJIW01000098.1 GCA_014730065.1 Armatimonadia bacterium
CACTGGAGGCACTGGATGCAGCGATCCTCGTGCCAGATGGGCCTCTCGCTGCGCCAATCGCCGGTTTTGAACTCCTCGCTGGTCGCGCCCTCGGGGATGATGCCCCCGTCGGGAAGGTCTTGCCAGCATGCGTTCGGCTTGATCTTGCTCAACCTGCTTGCACCTCCTGCGCGGCGCGGTCAATGGCGTCCATGTTGCCCTGGATCACGTCCGGGCGGAGCTTGGAGCCGAGCTGGGCGCGCACGCGTTCTTTGAGCGCATCCACGTTCAACAGGCCCGTCGCCTTGGCGAAGGCGCCGAGCATGACGGTGTTGGGGATGGGCCGCTTGATGGTATCCATCGCGATGCTGAGGGCGGGCACGGTGTACACATGGCCCGTGTCGAAGTTCAGTCGCTTGCGGACCTCGTCGGGGGCTTCCGTGGAGTTGATCACGAAGACCGCGTCCTCGGTCACGCCCTCGGTAACGTCGATGGCGCTGATCAGGGTGGGGTCGAGAACCACGACGATGTTCGGGCTCACGACGGGGCAGTGCATCCGGATCGGCTGATCGCTGATTCGGACGAAGGCGCGCACGGGCGCGCCCATGCGCTCGGGGCCGTACTCGGGGAACGCCTGGATGTAGGCGTCTTCTCCCATGACGGCCTCGGCGAGTAGGTATGCGGCCGTCTTGGCGCCCTGGCCGCCTCTGCCGTGCCAACGGATCTCTCTCATCTGGGCCATTCGATCCATGCCCTCCTTTATGTTGTCGTCCGAGCCGGGCTGGCTCGCACATTTCGCTCGAGCACTTGGGGCGTACACGCAAGAGCCCTGCACCCCTAGGCACTAGGCGCAACTCCGGCGTCGACTCGCCCTCTCTATTCCACAGCCGACGGGTGATTAGGGGCCGGGGTCGGGGTTCCTTCTTCTGTCCACCATAATTCGCCAGAATCAGCTGGCATCTTCTGCGCACACCAACTGTCGAGCCGGTGTATTCTACCCCCCCGGGTCACTCAAACCCTCCCTAACCGCCGACCAATCTCGCTCCCCGGTCGCGATCAGTCCCTCCAGGGCTCCTCGGCACCTCGCCACTCGCTCGGCGTCGGCCCGACCCTGGCCCACGGCCACGTGCTCATCGGGGCCGGGGTCCCACCGGAATATCTCGCGGTGCTCCCGCCCATCGGACTCCAGAACGGACGACACCCTCCGCAAAGTGCCTCCCCTGCCGCCGGTCATCCTCAGGAACAGGATCAGGTCCAGCTCCAGGAGCTGATCGGGGGTCACGCCGTTGGGCGGCGAGCCGAGGATCCGCGCCATCTGGGGCAGGTCGTCGGCGTGCATACAGGAGACGATCCGGTCGCCCCGGCTCGCCTTGTCGAAGAACTCCGATACGGCCGGGCCCCAGAGGTAGGCGTAGTACATGGCGTTCTGGACCTCATGGACCAGCCAGGTCACCCGGCCATCGTGGGTTCTGTCGAGAACCGATTCGCCCGAGACGGTGACGATGGGCTCGCCGGGGGGAACGGCGGCCAGAAGTGCGGCGAGGATCGTGGTCTTCCCTGCTCCGCCGGGTACCGCGCCGGTGAAATACGATGCGCCCTCCTGAATCCGGGCGGCCAGGTACGCCGCAGAATCCAGGCTCAGGGTGCCGGCGTCGATCAGATCCACAAGGGAGAGGGTGCGCCCGCCCCGCTGCTTCAGGTCCTCGACGGCACTCCGGAACTTCCGCTCGTCGGTCTCACTCATCGCTGCCATCCCCATCCAGCCCGAGGTACAGGTCATCCAGCGTGCCATCGACGCAGCCCAGGTAGCCCATTCGACCAAGGCGGTCGGCCAGCTTTCGGGCCTCTTCGCTGCGGTTCGTGCGGAGCAGAGACACGGCTGCCAAGTAGCCCAGGTAGGGCTCATCGGGCCATTGCTCCGCGGCAGCCTGGAATCCTCGGAGCGCGGCCTCGGAGCTGCCGCCCAGCTCGGCGAGGCGGCTGAGGGCCCGGGCGGCGGCCCACTCCTCGGATTGCACCGCCGACCGTGCTCGTGTCGCCAGCTCACCGGGCGACATTCCCAGCACCGCGGTCAGGCTGTCGGCCGGTGCCTCACTGGGCCGCATCGCTCGGCGGACCATCAGATCGCCCAGGGCACGGGGCCCCAGGTCGCGGGCTACAGTCCAGGCGAGGGTGTAGAAGGCCGGGTAGGTCTCAAAGGAGGGCGGAGTGGTGCCCTCGAGGACCCGTTCGAGCATGCCGGGCTGCATGGCGGTGCTTCCCACGGCCGCGGCCCGGGTCTGGATCCGGTGATTGGGGTCCACCCGGTCCTCGGCGAGCAGGGCCGTGCCCTCGACGAGCCAGGGCGTCACGCCCTCGACCCCGAGCATATTCTGGAAGGCGTGGAGGGTCTCGTGGGCCAGACCGGCCCCCGCCGAGTAGGGAGAGGGGCACGCGGGCCGGCGATCCAGCCGCTCCCACATCATGACCCCCAGACCCAGACTCGCAGCCGATCCCGCTGTCGGGGCACGCAAGCCCAAGTGCTCCAGGAACCGGTTCGCCGCATGGTTGGAGGGGAACACGTAGAGGGCCAGGGCGGGCCTGGGGGTGCGAGGGGTCGCCGTTCCAAAGGTCACCTCGGCGGCCGCGCCGTAGGCCGCTGGCGCGGCCTCGATG
>WJIW01000099.1 GCA_014730065.1 Armatimonadia bacterium
CCAGATCTGGTAGATCTCAAGCTCATGCACATGGATTGTCCCGGTCCAGTAGCCGGAAACCGTGGCATCGCGGATCGAGCTTGGTGTGCTGTAGTTGGAGGCGCTGACCGTGAAGTCGATGTCGGCCTGGGTCGTCGGTGCCTGCCAGTCCACCCAATTCTGCCAGTGGGGTGAGTCGTTCGGCCCCAGTACCGTCCCCCCGTCGAAGTTGAACAGATACTCCCAGCCGCCGTCCTCGTCCAACTCGCCCTCCTCAAAGGTATCCTCGTCGAATACCTCCTCCGCCGTAACCCGGATCACCGATCCCGCGATCACGTGGATGTGGATCGGCCCATCGGGGGCCGGCACGATTGGTGGCGGATCGGGGCTCCACTCGCCGAGTGCCGGCAGGCACGTCATCACGAAGACCGCAAGTAGCGCGCGGGGGGGTACCTCAGAGCTGCCATGGGATCACTTCCCACCATCGGACAGGATCGAGCCCGCGAGGCGCACTCGTCGTCCGTCCCCATTGCCCTGGCCCAATAGGAGTTTCCCTGCCCGGGAGGGTATCACCTCCTGAGCAATCTCACATTCTGCCTAAGAGTCACCGCTCCGCTCGGGTACCGGCCCTGCCGGTCCCTTTCCGTTACCCCTCATCCTCATCGGGTAGGTCGAAGACGATGTGGAGGATGGACGGGTGGACGTAGATCCGGCAGTTGCCCCACCAGGTGTCGCCCACGCGCGTCTCCCCCTCCCAGCCGATGCGGTGGTCGGGGTCCGGAGTGAACAGGAGCCAGTCGCCGCCCAAGTCCTGCTCGATCACCGGCGCCAGAGCCAGCCGTCGACCAGAAGCCCCCATGATTCGCGGAAGCATGGCCCCAATCATCTCCCTGGGCCGGCCCCACTCCTGGAAGCCGATCGGGTCACCGGCATACACGCTCAGAGCCAACGTGTCCGCCGATAGACTCCATTGATAGAGTGCATGGCCCGGCACACCCCACAGCCAGGTCTCCCCATCGCCGCAGTGCAGACCGACCAGCTCATGGCCCTGTGCGAGCTGAAGACACTCGCCGCCGGACAGCGCTGGTAGCACCTCGCCCACAACGCCCGGCAGTGGCTTCAGTTTGGCCGACTGCCATTCTTCGTAGCCGACGAAGCGGGGGAGGTCGTGTCCGGTCGGCGACTCGTGCTGGTCGTACACCTCATCGAAGGGCCGGACCGTTGGGCTGGGTGGCATGGGCTCACCAGGCGCAGGTTCGAGAGGAAGGGCGAACTGGGACGGGCTCACGACAGCCACGCCCGGGATAGCCGTCACCTCGACCTCCTGGGGCCTCGGCACACGGGTGCCCCCGTAGTAGTGGTCGAGGCTCTCGTCCCAAAAAGGCGGAGGGTCCTCAGCGACTTGGATGCTCCTGGGCCTGTCCAGGCCCAGATTCACACCCGCAACCAGCCACTCCCCATCTGTCCACCAACAGGTGAGCAGGCGATCGTGGCGACCCGAGAAGCCCTGCGGGCCAAGACCGCCAGCGGGAAATGCAGCAATCGACATCGCCGCCGAGCCGGAGTCGCTCTCTTGCACTGCCGCCATCCCTTGGGTGCCTTCCGGCCAGGCGAGCGCCTCTTCGTACCACCACGCGGACAGGGCCTCGGGCGTGGATGGGGGAGTGCAGCGCACGGCGAAGACCACGCCAGGGTGCGCTACGGCCACCCACTCCATAGCATGGGCAAGAGCCCCGACCTGCACGTTGTCAACTCGCCACTCGCTCACGGCTATGTAGGGTCCCGAGACGCGGCCCCCCGGCCGAGGGACCGACTTCTGCGGTTGCCACGCTACTGTCGAGGGAAGCAGAGACGCATCAACTGGTCCCGTGAGCCGGACGGACAATATCGTGTCCAGTCTGGTTCGCTCTCCGGGCGTGATGTCCATTGCCTCGGTCGCGCCACCAGCCCAGGCTGCAACGTCCGCGAAGGTCGCAGGGAGTTCAGCTTCGGCCATGAAGGCGGAAAGGTCTCGCTGTAGTGCTGTCGGACTGCCTATCACCGAGATCATCGCGATCGCCACTGCTGTGCTCAAACGGCTCGCCTCCTTCTACGGCACGGTAGGCTCCGGTAGGGCATGGTTGGTCAGCCTCGGATCCATGTGATCCCAGACGTACCACTCATCCAGCCAGACGATGTAACGGGCACAGGCGTATCGCGTCGACAGTCCCGTGATCATCTGCCCGAGCCCGGGCCAAGTGCCAAGCGGATAGGCCGTGTAGTAATCGGTCGATCCTTGGACCGTGAAGAAGCCTTCCCACTCGTTGAGGGTCATGCCACTCCAGTACCACAGGTCGTAGTGCTGGTGCTGCACCTCGTAGCCCGGAGCGAAGCACGCTTGCTGCGCGAGCCAGTCGGCATCCACCAGCGGCGGTTCCCCAGGACCAGGAGGCGGCTGAGCGTAGGCCCTGTCTCTGGTGGCCGTCAATCCGACGAGCCGGCAGGCGGCCACGGAGAGCTCAGCAAGGGGATCGCAGTCACCGGACCCGAGACAGACCAGACACCAAATGTCGACGTGCCTGGCATCCTCCTCATCCGATGGCCAAGCCGTTCCCGGTCCAGTGCGGCTGGGCACCGCGTCCTCCGCCCATGCTGCGGCGGCAGCGGCGATGTCGGCCGCAGTCGCCTTGCCGCCCAGAGCGTCGCACACGGCCCCCGCTCTGACCTCAGTGAGTTCACCAGCGGCTAGCTCTGGTGTATCGTGGCTCGTCGCCACCCAGGCATCCGTCGCAGGGTCGCCGCCCCACGCCACAGTATGCTCGTGGGCCGAGCCATAGGGGATGTCGTACTGCCAGTCCCATGTGACCGAGTCGTCGTGGCTCACTTCGGCATCGATGGCGGAGGTCGTCTGGGGGTACACGGTGACGGGAAGCTGGCTGATGGTCGTCTGGGCTTCAAAGCCCGTGCCCTCCGCGGTCCATGCCGCGTGGATGCGGACCGCTTGCGACTCCACCGCTCCTCCCGACCAGGTCGCGTGGTCCTTGGGCCTGATCATCAGTGACAGCGATGCAGTCGACTGGCCGGCAAACAGCCCCGGGTTCGCTCCGCCAGCCACATCGTACAGCTTGGTGTCGAGCGGGCTGTTGGGGTCATTGTCCCAATGGCCGCTCCCGTCGCCGCAGGTGATGACACCGTGCCACGATGGGTTCTGAGTCTGGCCATCCGCCTCATCGTACATGGTCAAGCCGCCCCAGATCTGGTAGATCTCAAGCTCATGCACATGGATTGTCCCGGTCCAGTAGCCGGAAACCGTGGC
>WJIW01000100.1 GCA_014730065.1 Armatimonadia bacterium
ATCCCCAACGCTCACGCTTGGGTCACCTATGTCGGCGGAGAGGCCAGCCCCGACCTGTCAGAGCCCGCGCGGATCCTCGAGGAGATCAGCGAGCCGGATGACCGCATGTTCGTCGTGCAGTGGCTGGATGGCCTCCATGCCATCTCGGGGCGGAGAGGCGCGAGCCGGTACACGAACCGCAACTTCCTTGGACAGACGGGAGTGCTGGAGCAGGTCAGGGAGGATGTCTTGGGCGAGCCCCCGGAGCTGATCGCGATCAGCTCCGATCGCGGAGGCTCCACGAGTCACTGGTTCGGTGAGGAGCGGGGCGCAGAGGTGGATGCCTTCTACCGCGAGGTAGAAGAGCTTGCCGAGACCGACTACCGGCTCGTGGCGACTACCGAAGCCTGCCGCATCTATCAGCGGATCGACGACCGCGGTGACCCCAGCCGCTCATTGCAGGCCACCCGTCAGCCTGCTGGCGATACCGGCGCAGAGGAGGATCTGCCCGACGAATAATATGGTGGCCACGACCACCCAGAGCAGGTGGTCCTGATCCCTCGAGGTAGGCGTCTCGCGGGCTGTCGCGTTCGCGCGCCCGTGCGGGGGGGATGGCGCCTGCCGAGTTACCTCCGAGCCGCATGCCGGGCAGCGATCCCGGTCCCACGCCTGGAGATGGAACCCGCACTCGGGGCACCGGTAACCGCCCCGGGCGGCGATCCGCTGGCGCCACCTCCGACCCGCCTCGATCATCTCGGGCTCGCGAACCGGTGCTTGTCCCTGCCGCACCTCCAGCCCCGGGCCGATGGCCGCCAGGCAGTTGGGGCACTCCCTTAGGTTGACGGGGGAGACCTCTTCACAGATGGGGCACTGAATCGTCCGCTGAGCCATTGACCATCATTCCTTCGCACCACCGTCCGGCGCCTCCGGCAGAGGACCACTGCCGGGCTCGGGGGCCGATCCCGACGAGCTGGCCGTCGTCGCCGCCCAGTCGTACTTGGACTCGTCGCCGGCGCGCACGGACTGGGCGTGCCCGTCGATGAAGCCGATGTTGGCCTGTCCGGCGTGCCGGGGCTCTACGTCGCTGATGTCCCCGGTGCGGTCCCAGCCGGACCACGACTCGAACAGGCAGGGGACATCCGCGGGGTTAGCCAGGGATCGGGTGTCTAGGCCCGCCACGGCGCGGTTCATGCGGTAGCTCGAGTTCGGGGAGCTGGCGTCGGAGGGGCAGATGAACAGCGCGCGGTTCTGGATGTATGGACCCATGCTGCTGGACCATGAAGCCCCGAGGGGCAGGTGGTTGCCATGGTCCACGGCGTACATCTGGGCAACCGTCCCGATCTGCCGGACGTTCGACAAGCACGAGGTCTGGCGGGCCTTCTCCCGTGCCTTGGCGAACACGGGGAACAGGATCGCCGCGAGCACTCCCACGCAGAGCAGGGCGACCACGCCGACGGAGCCCACCACAATCCAGATGACGGCGGCATTGCTGCTCTTGGGAGGGGCGGCACGCTGGGGCGGGACGGGCGGGGCCGGGGGCGGGGCCGGCGCCCCCTTAGTGTGGCGGGATTCGCTCAGGCTGGCACCGCAGTGGGTGCACCATAGTGCTCCAGGGTCCGTCTCACGCTCGCACGCGGGACACTCCATGGGCCGATTTGCCACCCTTCGGGCATCGCTGTACCTATTGCCCACAGGATACCACGCGACAACGGCCCGTCCCCAGCCCAGGCTTCGGCGCCTTCTTGCGACCACCGTTCAGACAGAGATACGCACCATTCGGACGGTGCCCCCCTTCCGCCGGGGCGTGCATCAGTATAGTTTGCCTGGCCCATTGCTTACGATTGCAGAGCGCCGGGAAGGCCGTAGAGAAGATATGGCCCACAGCGCATATAGCCGATGGCAAGCCGAGCCGCCACCGGGGCTGGTGGATCTGCCAGCGCAATCCTCGCCTCCAGGGGTGCGTCCACCGGTCCGCGACGCACGCGACACCGGGCATCTGCTGCCCCCCGAGCTCCTGGCCTCACTGCTCGATGAGCTGGGGGCGCCGGTGCTCGCGGTCGATGTGGCGACCCACCGGATTCTGTATGCCAACTCGGCCGCGATGCGGCTCTGGGGCGCCGAACCCGGAGAGCTCTGCTACGCGGCGATCCACGGTCGATCCGAGCCCTGCCCGCACTGCGCCGACTCCGAGCGCTCGGCCGATCGGGACCCGCCCGGCGGCTCATGGGAGCAGACCGTCGCCATCCGTGGCCGGACGTACCGCTGCACCGACAGGATCGTGGAATGGCCCGAGGGCCGGATCGTCCGATACCGGTACGGGGTGGACGTCACCGATGATCTGGGAGCCCAGGACCTGACTCGGCGGTACCAGGAGCACCTGGAGATGGTTATCGAGGAGCGGACCACCGACCTGGTCGAGGTCCACGAGCAGCTACAGACCGAGGTGACGGAGCGGGCCCGGGTCGAGGAGGAGCTGCAGGAGCTCGAGGGGAGAGCACGGAAGGCGGAGAAGAGCGAGAGCCTGGCCGTCCTGGCCGGGGGCGTGGCCCACGACTTCAACAACATAATGATGGCCATCGTGGGGTCGGCCCAGTTAGGTCTGATCCACGGAGGACCCGATTCGGACATGGCCAAGCTGTTGGGGCGGATCGAGTCGGCGGCCTGGCGAGCTGCCAAGCTCTCTCGGCAGATGCTCGCCTACTCGGGCCGCGGCCGTATGGTGGTCCAGAACATCAGCCTGGCTCAGCTCATGCGTGACATGCTACCCCTCATCGAGTCCAGCGCTCCGCCCGGAATCACCGTCACGACGGAGATCGACCTCGAAGCCCCCGATGTCGCCGTGGATCCCGACCAGATCGAGCAGGTTGCCATGAGCCTGACGGCCAACTCCTTCGAGGCCTTCGCCGGTGGCGTGGGGACGGTGACCCTTCGCGTGGGAACCGTCGATCGGGACCTGTCGGACTTCGACTTCCCCGGAGGCAATGGCGACCTGTCCACCCGGTACGTCGCCCTGGAGGTGCAGGACACGGGTTGCGGGATGGACTCCGAGACCCTCGCCCGCGTCTTCGACCCCTACTTCTCGACCAAGTTCCAGGGCCGGGGCCTAGGCCTGGCGGCGGTCCATGGGATCGTCCGAGGCCACGCCGGAGCCATCGCCATAGATTCGGCACCCAGCGTGGGTACCACGGCCACGGTGCTGTTCCCCGAGGCGGCGGAGAGCCCGTCGAGAGAGGCCGGCGGCACCCAGGCCGCCCCGCCGGAGAAGAGTGTCGCCGGCACGATCCTGGTAGCCGACGACGACGAGCACGTGCGGCTGGTCACCACCGAGGCCCTGGAGCTGGCCGGCTTCGATGTTGTCACCGCCAATGATGGGGCCGAGGCCATCGAGCTGTTCTCGCAGCGCCCCGACGACATCGATGCCCTGGTGCTGGACATGGTCATGCCGCGCACCGATGGGATCCAAGCTCTGAGAGCCATACAGGAGATCCGGCCGGACGTGCCCGCCATCCTCTCCAGCGGCTACAGCGAGGACGAGTTTCTCCCGAAGCTCAACGATGTGGCGTGGGCGGGCTTCGTCAAGAAGCCCTTCGACATCGCCGACCTCATCGACCGCGTCACCGCCTGCGTGTCGAGCTGGTAAGAGGCCCCGCGGTCGAGGCCGATCCCGCATGATCCGTCCAGTCTCCACTCATGTTATAATGCATGTTTGCACATTCCCTCGCGGCACACGGGAGGCTCAGCTTGGCTCAGACAGACACCACCCCCATCGAGACTCCGGGGCCGGACGCCCCCGACCAGGAGCACTGGGCTTGGCGCGGCCTCAGGGTAGCCGTGCGCGTGGTCATCGCGCTGGAAGTGATCCTCCTGGTGATCGGTGTGGGAGCCGTGGCCGCCGCGTACGGAGCGTACAAGTCCATTCTCCCCATCGTTCCCGAGGCCGAGGACATCGGCGACTACCAGCCCGCGGCCACCACCATTCTCTACGCAGCCAATGGCGAGGAGATCGCCAGGGTCTTCGATGATGAGGACCGCATCCTGGTGGATCTCAAGGACGTGCCCGAGCTGGTCCAGGAAGCCACCATCGCCATCGAGGACAAGCGGTTCCACGACCACAAGGGCTTCGATCCCATTCGTCTGGTGAAGGTCACGCAGCTCGAGATGACCGAGGGCGGCCAGACCCAGGGCGGCTCGACCATCACCATGCAGCTCGCCAGGGAGATCTACCTCAGCAAGCGCAAGTCCTTCGGCCGCAAGATTCAGGAGCTAGCCCTGGCCATCGAGATCGAGCGCAAGTTCTCCAAGGACCAGATCCTGGAGATGTACCTCAACCAGGTCTGCTACGGAGACCGGACCTATGGCATCAAGGCGGCCGCGGGCCGGTTCTTCCACAAGGACCTGTCTGAGCTGGAGCTGCACGAGGCCGCTCTACTCGCCGCCCTTCCCAACAACCCCGAGGGTCGCTCCCCGTACAACTTCCCCGAGGCCGCCAAGCAGCGCCGCGACCTGGTGCTGGATGTGATGGCCGAAGAGCACTACGTCACCCGCCAGGAGGCCGAGAAGGCTAAGGATAAGCCCCTGGGAGTCAAGGAGCGCGCCCCCCGGGGGCTCCTGAGCTACCGGGCGCCCTACTTCACCCAGCATGCCATCCTCGAGCTGACGGAGCGGTACGGCCACGACGCGGTCTACGGCGGTGGCCTGAGGGTCTACACAACCCTGAACCTGGAAGTCCAGGCGAGGGCCCAGGAGATCGTCCGGCGCGGCGTGGAGCGAAGCAGCGGGCGGCGGGTCCGCCAGGGTGCGGCGGTCATCATGGAGCCCACCACTGGCCACCTACTGGCCATCGTCGGCGGGAAACAGTGGAGCGAAGAGGACCAGTACAACCGGGCCACCCTGGCCGAGCGCCAGCCGGGGTCCTCCATGAAGCCTTACGTATGGACGACGGCCATGGAGGTCCTGGGCATGGGACCGGGCTCTCCCGTCTCCGGCGCGCCCGCGTCCTTCAACGTGGGTGGCGGACTGTACTGGAGCCCCAACCCCGGCGGCAGTGGCGGGATGTACACCCTGTCCAGCGCCCTCAAGGCCTCGGTCAACATCGTCTCGGCCCGGCTGGCGCTCACGGCGGGGCCCGAGGCCGTGGTGCGCACCGCCAAGAAGATGGGCATCCGTTCGAATATCCGGCCCTTCCCCTCCATTGCCTTGGGCTCCGAGGGCGTGACCGTTCTGGACCAAGCCACCGCATACTCCTGCTTCGCCAATGGCGGATACCGGCCGACGGCCACCTGCCTGGCCAAAGTCCTGGATCACAACGGCATCGTCATCGACCGCTGCGATCCGGAGCTGGATCAGGTCCTCGATCAGCGCGTGGCCTACGATATGAATAACATGATGCAGGGCGTCATCCAGGGCGGCACGGGCCGGGCCGGACGGGGGCTACCGGCGCCCGCCGGCGGGAAGACGGGCACCACCGACCGCTCGTGTGATGCGTGGTTCGTGGGGTTCACCCCGAAGCTCACCACCGCCGTATGGGTGGGCAATGACGAGAACGACCCCATGTACGGCGTCTACGGCGGCAACGTGCCTTGCCCCATCTGGAAAGAGCTCATGGAGATGACCATGGAGGTCACGGGCAAGGAGGGCGGCGAGTTCCCCGGGCCAGGCCACTCCCTGCCACGCAGGCCGCAGAAGCGTGTCGCCCTGGTGCAGGGCAGTCCCGCCCCCGATAAGGAAGAATCCTCCGAATCCACCGGTGGTGGCGGCGGGGGCCGCGGCGCCCCCAGGGAGCTGTTCTACTAGTGCCGGCCACCGCGCCCCATAGGAAGCCAGACCATGCCCGGTAGCTCCTTCGGAACCCTGTTCAGGATGACCACCTTCGGCGAATCCCACGGCCGGGGCGTCGGTGTGATCGTCGATGGCGCCACGCCGGGCGTCGAGGTCGACGAGGCCATGGTCCAGCGCGATCTGGATCGCCGAAAGCCCGGCCAGTCGTCGGTGACCACCCCCCGGGCCGAGCCCGATGTGGTCCACATCATGTCCGGTGTGTTCGAGGGCGTGGCCACGGGCACGCCGATCCAGATGATCCTGTACAACAAGGACGCCAATCCCGGCGCGTACCTGGAGATCAAGGACAAGTTCCGGCCCGGCCACGCCGATTTCACCTATCTGCGGAAGTACGGCCTACGCGACTGGCGGGGCAGCGGCCGCTCCTCGGGGCGGGAGACGGCGGGCCGGGTGGCCGCCGGCGCCATCGCCAAGGCGATGCTCGCCCGGCGCGACGTGTCCGTCGTGGCCTATACCCTCCGAGCGGCCGGCGTCGGAGCCGAGACCGTCGATCTGTCAGTCATCGAGAAGAACCCCATGCGCGCCCCCGATCTGGCCGCGGCGGAGAAGATGGTCGCGCTCGTGGAGGCGGCCAAGGAGGAGGGCAACAGCTACGGCGGCGTGATCGAGTGCCGGATCCGAGGCGTGGAGCCCGGTATCGGCGAGCCCGTCTTCGACAAGCTGGACGCCGACCTGGCCAAAGGGGTTCTGTCCATAGGAGCCACCAAGGGGATCGAGTTCGGCCAGGGGTTTGGCGCCGCCGAGATGCGCGGATCGGAGCACAATGACGAGATGCGCTCCGGCGGCTTCGTGACGAACAATGCCGGCGGCATCCTCGGGGGAATCTCCACTGGCGAGGAGATCGTCTTCCGGGTCGCCATCAAGCCGCCGTCGTCCATCGGCAGCAGTCAGGCCACCGTGGATGTGGACGGGCGTGAAGTGGACATCCGAACCGAGGGCCGGCACGATCCCTGCATCTGCCCCAGGGTGGTGCCCGTGGTGGAAGCCATGGCCGCCATCGTCATCGAGGACCACTACAAACGCCAGCGCGCCCTGCACGCCTGAGACCTAGCCCTTGGCTCGGAAGTGACTCCCGGGGAGCACGCTAGTCCCGGTAACCCACCTTGAGCACCCGGCGAGTGCCCTCGTCGCACAAGTAGACGTCGCCATCGCGATGCACGCTGACCGACGCGATCCGCTCGAGTCGGCCCAGGTTGCCGGGTAGCTCGGGCCCGAAGTTGGCCATCCAGCTTCCGTCGCGCGACACCTTCACGGCCGTCCCCGAGTCCCGCTGGGCGACCCACAGGTTCCCGAAGGGGTCCTCGGCCACGTCCACGGGGAGCCGGAAGAC
>WJIW01000101.1 GCA_014730065.1 Armatimonadia bacterium
ACCAAGAGGTGCTCGACGACCCCGAGGTGGACGCCGTCTACATCTCCACTCCAAACCACATGCATGCCGAATGGTCCATCAAGGCCGCCCGTGCCGGCAAGCACATCCTCTGCGAGAAGCCCGTCACACTGAACGCGGCCCAACTGGAAGGCGTGTTGGAGGTGGTGCGCGAGTGTGACGTGTTCTTCATGGAGGCCTTCATGTACCGGTGTCATCCCCAGTGGGAGCGGGCGCTGGAGACCATGGAATCGGGCGCCATCGGCCAGACCCGGATCATCGACGCCGCCTTCAGCTTCAACTTCGGCTACCCCCTGGACAACATCCGGATGTCCAACCCCATGGGCGGCGGGGGGCTCATGGACGTCGGCTGCTACTGCGTGTCCTTCGCCCGGCTGATGGCCGGCGAGGAGCCCGAGGAGTGCGAGGCCGCGGCCCATATCGGACCCGAGAGCCGGGTGGACGAGTGGGCGACCGGGACCCTGAAGTTCCCCTCAGGCGCCGTGGCCAGTCTCGCCTTCGGCCTCCGCTGCGCCGTTCCCACCCGGGCGACCGTCCACGGCGATAAGGGCCGCATCGATATCAGCAGCCCCTGGTTTCCTGACGACGAGTCGGCGAAGATCATTGTGGAGTCCGATGGCGAGACCCAAACCCACGACATCACCTACGGGCGCGACCTCTACGCCAACGAGGCCCTCACCGTGGCGACTCACCTCGACGACCGTCAAGCACCGCATATGAGCTGGAACGACAGTCTGGGCCAGATGTACGCCCTCGACGCCCTGCGGGCATCCATGGGCCTGGAGTTCGACGGCGAGCCCAAGTCCTGATGGAAAGGTCCCTCACCCATGGATAGCCTCTACATTCCCGCCTTGGAGCGCGAAGTCTCGCGGCTGGGCGTTGGCTCGATGATCTTCAGCCCGGGCAACATGCAGGTCACCACCGAGGTCCTCGATGCCTTCGCCGCAAAGGGTGGGAACCTCATCGACACCGCCCAATGCTATGGCGGCGGCGAGTCCGAGCGTGCCATCGGCCTCTACATGGACCGAAGCGGCTCCCGGAGCGACTGGGTGATCTTGGACAAGGACTTCGATGTGGCGGAGCGGCTCACGCCCGAAGCCATACCCGCCGCCATCGAGGCCAACCTGGGGCGCCTGGCCACGGACTACATCGACATCTGGCTGTTCCACCGGGACAACGAAGACGTTCCCATCGACGAGATCGTCGACGCCATGGCGCGGGAGGTCCATGCGGGGCGAATTCGCTGCTGGGGCGGCTCGAACTGGACCGCCGAGCGGGTCAAGGCGGCGCGCCGGTACGCCGAAGAGAACCGGCTGCCCACCTTCGGCGTAACCAGCCCCCATGTGTGCTTGGCTCGATCGAAAGAGCCCTTCTGGCCCAAGTGCCTTCAGGCCAGCGACGAGGAGCTGAGTTACTACGCCCGGGCCAGGGTCCCCGTGTTCGCTTGGTCGAGTCAGGGCCGCGGGTTCTTCCTCGAAAGCTCCGGCCCCGACGACGACTCACCGGACCTGGTGCGCGTCTATCACGAGGACGAGAACTTCGAGCGGCTGCGCAGAGCACGGGAGCTGGCGGAGCGGCTCGGGGTCGAGCCAATCCAGATCGCTCTGGCGTATGTATTGAACCTGCCGGCGCCCACAGTGGCGCTGGTGGGACCCGCCAACGCGGTCGAGGTGGCGTCGTGCGTCGCGGCGTCGGACATCTCGCTCACGCCCGACGACCTGGCATGGCTGGACCTGCGAACGGACGAGCGGAGCTGACCACCCTCGCGCCGGGCCGGCAGGAGGGCGCCGTGAAGCCACGAACCTTCGGGCAACCATGCGTGTCATCGCCCGCACAGAGGGTCAACTCCCCGAGGATGGCGTGGACGCCGAAGCGACGGATCCCCGCCTGCTCTCGCGGCGCCGGTTTCTGCGCCGCCTCGGGCTCCTATCGGGCCTGGCCTTGGTGCCCACCGGCTGGTGGGCCATGACCCGGCGTCTGGTCGTCGAGAAGACGTCCCTGAGACTCCGCGGCCTGGCGGGTTCGCTGCGGATCGCCATGATCACCGATACCCACCTGCGCGATGGAGGCTTGCTCCAGCCCTTCACCCATGAGGGGGTCATCCGGGCCGCCCTGGACCTGGTGCGGGAGCAGAAGCCCGACCTGTTCCTCTTCGGGGGCGACCTGTCCGCCGAGACCTTCGGCGGCGGCAAGGCCGCGGCATTCCGGATGATCGACTTGATGAGTGAGGTCGACGCGCCTGCTGGCCGTTACGCCTGCCTGGGCAACCACGACATGCTCCGGAGTTACGGTGAGCTGATCCCCTCGTACTATGCCGCCTCGGGCCTCACTCTGCTGCGCGATGAATGGACCACTCTTCGGACGCCGGGCGGCACCGTCAGCTTGGGAGGGCTCGGATACCGCAGGCCGGGATACGCCGACGCCGAGCCGCTGGAGGAGGACGATCTGCCGCGGCCACGGATCCTCTTGGCCCACGACCCCACCTGCGCCCTCTACCTGAGGGATCTGGACCGGATCGATCTGCTGCTCTGTGGCCACACCCACGGCGGCCAGATCCACCTTCCCTTGATCGGCGCACCGTGGACCCCGTCACCCGCCTACCCGACGTACTACCGGGGCCTCAAGTCTCTAACCCGTAGCAGCTACGTCTACGTGAGCCGGGGCGTGGGCACCGTGCTTCTACCCATCCGAGTCGGTGCCGCGCCCGAGGTGACCGTAATGGACTTATCGCCGCTCGACGGCGACGAAAGGGAGTCGACCTGACCATGCGATACGCCACGATCAGCCTCTCACTGCTCCTGCTGTCCCTCGCTATACCCGGCCTGGCCCAGCAGGATGACCCCGAGGCCGCCCGCATCCTCCAGCAGGTGCGCGAGCAGTACCGGAACATGCAGACCTTCTACTCCACCGTTCGCCAGATCGACGTGTTCTATGGGGACTCGTGGGTGACCCAGGAGGTGCGGCGCTGGGAGGAGGCCCGCAAGCGGCCCAACCTGATGCGCCTGGAGACCTTCTTCCCCCAGGACCTGGAGCTCCCCGAGGAGATCCGCTTCCTGGGCGAGGAGCGGGGACTGGGCGAATCGGCCATCGAGGATCCCACTCGGTATCGTCTGGTCGCCTGTGACGGCTCGGAGTGCTGGCGCGAGGAGCTGAGCCTGGTCGCCATCCAGACTCCCGTCGGCGAGGGGTTGGCCGATACCGAGTACATGGCGGTGCAGCCGCCCGCGGTGCTCCACTTCCTGGAGGGCCTCGACCAGTGGCCCGACGATCCACCCGCCGATCAGCCACTTACTATTGTCGACCTTATGGACGACTTCCGAGTCGATGAGCGCCTCGTCGAGGGATCGCTGAATCTGGTGACCCAGACCCAGGACGGCGAGACGACCAAGGTCGAGGACGTCCCCGCACTCGAGGAAAGCGGCCCAACCTACTACTCCTGCTACCACATCGTCTTCTTGCTGACCAACGGCCTGGAGCAGCACTACTGGGTCGATACCCAGAGCTATGTGGTCCGGGCCGAGATGGTCGTCCGCGTGCTACCCCCGGTCCCCGACCCCTTCCAGCAGCCCGAGGTCCAGGTGGAGCTGCCCACCGATCTGAGCGCCGAGACCATGGAGCGGGTCCAGCGGATCCGACGGTACATGACGGGCCGTTTCGTGCGGACCTTCGTCTACTACGACTACCTCCGGTGGAATGTGGAGATGAGCGACGCCCTATTCGACTATCAGCCGCCCGAGTACGTGCGGGTTGTCGAGCCCACCCAGCTCTTCCAGGGCCTCGCCTGGGTGTGGGAGATCACCACCGGCCAGCCCGCCCAATGGGAGCCTGAGCCCCCCCAGGAGGGTATAGGCGGCGGCTCGCCGTTGGTGCCGTAGCCGGCCCAGGCCCCCGCAGACAGGCCGGCGAGGCCCGGTGGGACTCGATGCTCACGTGAAGAAGAACGTCGAGAAGATGCTCGAGCAGCTTCGCTCGGAGGATCCCCAGGTCCGCGAGGAGGCGGTCTGGCGTCTCTCACGCTGGGGCGACGAGGAGGCGGTCGGAGCGCTGGCCGAGGCGGCGTGGGACGCTAGCGGCGGCGTGCGGATGACCTCGCGCTTGGCACTCGCGGCCGTGGGTACGCGGGAGGCCGCGCGGGCCCTCGTGACCATCGCCGCCGACCCCGAGTACCCGGATCCGGAGATCGGGGTCGAGATGAGCGGCCTGGGGGACATCGTTGTGGAGCCGGCCATCGAAGCGGCCCGGAACCCGCGATCGCGGGAGAGCCTCAACCTCGTGTACATGCTGCACTTCGTCCCCGAGGCGGCTGTACCACGGTTGATCGACCTGCTCGATAGCGACGAGCCCGATGGCCTCCGGCGCTGGGCCGTCGAGGCCCTGGAGTACATTCAGACCCACCAGCCCGTTCCCCAGGCGCTGCCCGCTCTCTGGCGCTGTGTGCGGAGGTCCGGGGGGCCCGAGCTTCGGGGCGACGCCGCAGCGTTCATCGGCCATATCTTGGATGACCCGGCACAGGTCTTCCCGGCCGCCATGGAGTTCCTGAGCGACGACGCGCCGGAGGTGCGAATGGCTGGTCTCCTGGCCCTTGCGGGGGTGCCGGGCGAGCGCGGTCTCGAGCACGTACGAAGGTGTCTGGATGATGAGAGCGCCATGGTCAGGGCCCGCGCTGCGAGCGTCTTGGTTGAGCACGGCGAAGGTGATGGTCTGACCTCGGTGCTGCTCGATTGTCTCCGTCAGGGTCCCGTCGCCGTGCTGCCTGAGGCCCGGCGGGCCCTCGTGCGACTGGGCCATCTGGACGACGTGCTCGACATCGTCGAGGAGCGGTGGCTGATGTCCGAAGATCCCGCAACGCGCCGGACCGGAGCGGCTTGTCTGTACGAGCGCAGTCCCCGGTGTGCCGAGCTGGCGACACGCCTGCTCACCGACTCCGATGACTCCGTGGTCAGCACCGCGATCGACGCCCTCGAGCAGCAGGGCCGCCGCGCCGAGGCCGCCGTCGATCGCCTCTGTGACCTCGTCGAGGCGGGCGGCCGGAATGCGCCGGACGCGGCCCGGGCCTTGGGAGGGATCGGCAGCTCCGGCGGGACGGATGTACTGATCTCTGCCTTGTTCGGGCCGCCGTTGCTCGCCGCGTGTGCGGCCCACTCCCTGGGGCAGATCGGCGATCTGGCTGCCATCGAGCCCCTGGCGGCGGCCACGGCCAATGAGTCGGACGAAGTGGCAGAGGCGGCGGCCCAGGCGCTCGGCGAGTACGGCCCCGCAGCGGTCCACGTCGCTCCCGTGCTCCTGGCTGAGGTCGCGCGACACCGCGACCTACGGACCGACGCCATCAAGGAGGCCCTCGCAGCCATGGGACCCGGGGTCACTCCATACCTGCTCCCGGCCCTCGGCCAGCCCGACTCCCCCGCCCACGCGACGGCCGTCGAGCTGCTCGTACGGCTGGGCGCCTCCGCCGTGCCCGCTCTTGTTGAGGCCCTGGACTCGGGCGATGCCACCGTCGCGGGCCGAGCCGCGTGGATCCTCGGCGCTATCGGTCCACCCGCCCGGTCGGCGGTACCCCACATGACTTGGCTACTCCTGGACACCGACGATTCGGTTCGCGTCAACGCCGCCGTGGCAATGGTGAAGCTGGGCGAGGGCGCGTCGGCCCGGCCCATTCTCGAGGAGTTGAAGCATCACACTGACTTGCGTATTCGCAACCACGCCAGGGCCGCTCTGAAGGAGCTGGACGATCCCCATGGGCGCTCGCGATAGCCGCCGCCGGCGCGGCCACCACTTGGAGGCGAAAGTGGCCGAGGCTCTCGCCGCCAAAGGCCTGACCATCCTGGAGCGCAACTTCACCGCCCGTGGCGGGGAAATCGACATCATCGCCATGGATGGCGATACGCTGGTCATCATCGAGGTGCGGTCGGGCAAGCCGGGTGGCCCCATCGCCCCTCGCGAGACGGTGAATCGAACCAAGCGTCGGCGCATCGCTCACGCGGCCCAAGTCTACTTGATGCTCGAGGAGCTGGAGGACATCGCGGTGCGGTACGACATCGTCGAGGTCATCCACCGGCCGGGCCAGGACTCGGCCAGGGTGAAGTGGCTCCGGGACGCCTTCGATCTGGATGACCTATGAGTCGGCCGCCGAGCGGGGTGGCGCCACACTCTCGGTGCCTACCACCGCCGCGCCCGGCCGGGGAGTCTCCCAAGCCGCCGCCTCGGCCTCCTGCCGCTCGCCATCGTCCAACGCGCCCCGGCCCACGAGATCGATGATGGTCACCTCGGGCCGGCAGTACAGCCGGAGCGGGATGGTGGCGCTGCCAATGCCGCGGCTCACGTAGAGCCATGTGCTCCCGACCCGGGTCCAGCCCGAGCTGTGGTTAAGGCTCTGAGCGTTGTCGACCCACACGGCCCGGCCGTCGGGCCAGCACACCTGGCCGCCGTGGGTATGGCCAGACAGGCACAGGGTAGGCCAGCGCTGGGAGCACCGCAGGAGGCTGACGGGGTTGTGAGCCAGGGCCAGGGCTGAGACGCCCTCGGGCCGGCCCTCGAGGGCGGCCTCGAAATCGGGCTCGCCGTACCATTCGTCATCCACCCCGCATAGCCACAGGGGCTCGGGCCCGTCCTCCAGCAACACGCCCTCGTTGATGAGAGTCCCGATGCCCAGGCCATCGAGCAGCTCGACGGCGCCCGCCGCCGAAACGTCATGGTCGTGGTTCCCGAGCACACCGTAGATGCCAAACGGCGCCTCCAGCAGGCCGAGGATCTCCCGGGCCGCTTCCTCGCCCTCCATGCCCTCGTTCCAGTAGTCCCCACCCAGGAGGATCAGGTCCGGCTCCATGCGCATGATGGCGCCCGCGCCTCGGCGCAGGAACGCGTCGGGTACCACTTCGCCGAAGTGGAAGTCGGTCAGGAACCCGATCCGCAGGCGGCTGTCATCGGCGAACGTCCGCATGACGACTCGGTGCCGCGTGCGCTCCAGGAACTCGTCCTTGGTACACTGCACCTGGTACAGGCGCCGCAGCCAGCTCCGGTCGAAGACCTGGGCCCACTTCGGTGGGCGCGAGCTCCGGTTCACGGGCTCGCCCGGGTGTCCATCGTCACTGCCCATGCCTAGCCAGGACCTCGCTCTCTCCCTCAGGGCCCTCCAGCTCGAAGACCGCCACCTCGGGTCGGCAGTTCAGCCTCAGGGGCATAAATGCGCCGCCGACCCCACGACTCACATATACCCAGGTTCGCCCCACCCGCGCCCATCCTCTGCCATGGTCGAGCAGGTGCCTATCATAGAACCACACGGGCCGGCCCGTGGGCCAGCAGATCTGGCCCCCATGGGTGTGGCCGGAGAGACACAGGTGCGGAGGATCGGGACACGGGCCGAGGATCGTCCGGGCTTGATGGGCCAGCAGCAGCGAAGGCACCCCTCGGGGTCGGTCGGCCATGGCCCGGGCCAAGTCGGGCTCCCCGCGCCAGGGATCGTCCGCCCCCGCCAGGTACACCTCGCCGAGGTGCGTGCCGATGGTGACCCCTTCATTGACCAGCATCTCGCCGCCGATGGCCCGGATGACCTCGGCCTGGCGCTCGCGGCCCACGTAGATGTCGTGATTGCCCGGCACGGCGTAGATCCCCAGGGGCGCGCTGAGTCCCGATAGCGCGCGGTAGGCCGGGTCGCCGTCGCCAATGTGGTATGTCCAAAGATCGCCCCCGATCAGCACGATGTGGGGCCTGTGTTCCATGGCCGCGTCCACCGCTCGGCGCAGGAACCACATGGGGGTCGGGCCATCGAAGTGGAAGTCGGTCAGGAACGCGATACGTATCGGCGGGCCGGAGCCCAGGGAGCGCATTCGTATTCGGTGACGGGTCACGTCCAAGAAGCTCGACGCCCGGCACTGACGCAGATACGCCCACGTCAGAAT
>WJIW01000102.1 GCA_014730065.1 Armatimonadia bacterium
GCCTGGCCCTCGCCGACCAGGGCCACGCCGCCTATGAGGCGGGCGCTCTCTTCGCCGCCGGCCAGTCCTCCGCCGCGACCGACTGGCCCTTCTGCCACCCCGGCCCCAGCGATACCTGGGCCGGGAGTCAGAGCCACGAGTTCGTGCTCCTTCTGGGTTTGGCGGACGAGCCACCGGAGGGACCGTGGGCACTGGATCTTCATCTCGCCGATGCCCACGCGGGGAACCCGCCCCTAGTCTCAGTCCGCCTCAATGGCGCCGAGGTGCATAGGTTCCGGCCCGAGCGAGGGGGCGGCGATGACTCCATTCTCGCTGGCGATTACTCCGCGGCCCGTGAGCAGCACATCCACATAGACCTACCTGCCGATCGACTTCAGGCAGGCACCAACGTCCTGGTGATCGAGACCCTGGAAGGGAGCTGGATGATCTACGACGCCGTCAGGCTGACGGGTCCCGCGGACGCCCGGCTCTCTCCACCGGGCGAGATCACCCAGGTCGACCGCGTCCAGCCGATCCAGGCCTTGCAGGAGACGGAGGATGGCCTCGGCCAGGTGGTGCGGCTGTGGATCAGGCGCGTCGGCGACCCAACCACGGCCATGGTCCGCGTCGATGGCGAGGAAGTCGCCTCGGTGGACCTGGAGCAGGGCTCCAACGACGTGGAGATCGCTCTGCCTCGAGTCGACCGGCGGCGCGAGGCGACCCTTGAGGTCACCACCGAAGCCGGCGTCGAGCTGCGCCGCACGGTCACGCTGCATCCCGTACGGGACTGGACCATCTACCTGCTCCACCATACCCATCTCGACATCGGGTACACCCATACCCAAGACGAGGTAGAGCAGCTTCAGATGCGGTTCCTGGCGGAGATCGGGGATCACATCGACCGCTCCGCAGATGGGCCCGAGGAAGCGCGGTTCGCCTGGCTGCCCGAGGGGCTATGGCCCGTCGAGTCGTACCTCCGGCAGGCATCGGACGAGGAGGAGGCCGTCTTCCTGGACCAGGTCCGGGGAGGCCATCTCGGGTTGGATGCTCTCTACGGGAACGCCCTGACCTCGCTCTATTCCGAGGAGGAGCTGCTGGCCCTGGTGGAGTACGCCCGGCGGCTGGAGCGCGAATACGGAGTGACCATCGACTCCGCCATGCTCAGCGACGTGCCCGGGGCGACTTGGGGCCTGGTTCCCGCCCTGGCCCGCTCGGGCGTGAAGTACCTCTCGATGGGGCCGAACATGGGTCATCGTATCGGCTGGATCCAGCTCTGGAACGACCGGCCCTTCTGGTGGGTCTCGCCGTCGGGCGAGGAGCGGATCCTCTGCTGGATGGCCGGCACGGGCTATAGCTGGTTTCATGGCGGCTGGGACTTCGATGACGGCCATATCACCGAGCGCCATGCCACGCGCTTCTTCGACTACCTCCAGCGGCTGGAGGATGAGGACTACCCATACGACCTGGTCCACGTCCGCTACAACATCGGCGGGGACAACGGCCCGCCCGACGCCGGACTCAGCGCTGCCGTGGCCGAATGGAACGAGCGCTACGCCGCGCCCAAGATCATCATCGCCACCGCTTCCGAGGCCCTGGGAGAGCTGGAGCGGCGGTACGGCGAGGAGCTGCCGGCGGTATCGGGCGAGCTGACGCCGTACTGGGAGGATGGGGCGGCCTCGACGGCCGCCGACACCGCCCTCGTGCGCCGGGCCGTGGAGCGCCTCGTGCAGGCGCGAGCCATGGACGCCATGGGGGGCGACGGCCCCGATCTCGAGCCCGGTGCCCTCTGGGAAGCTTGGCGCGAAGCCATCCTCTACGATGAGCACACCTGGGGCGCCCACAACAGCATCTCCGAGCCAGACTCCGAGTTCGCCATCGCTCAGGCCGAGCACAAGCAGGGCTTCGCCTTGGAGGCCGACCGGCTCTCCCGGGAGCTGCTGGCCCGGAGTCTGGGCGATGGTGGGACGGGAGACGCCGTCTCCGCCATCGAAGTCGTCAACACCCTCTCGTGGCCGCGGACCGACGTGGTGGAGCTGCCCGCCGACTGGGAGCTCGCGGGTGATCGAGTGCTCGGGCCGGGTGGCTCGCCCGTGCCGTCTCAGCGGCTGACTTCGGGCGCCCTGGCATTCCTGGCCGCTGAGGTCCCGGCCATGGGATCGGCGGTGTACCGGATAGAGGCCGGGGAGCCGCACACCGGGGGCTCCGCCATGGCCGACGGCCTCCGCCTGTCGAATGAGCATCTGGAGCTGGAGGTGGACCCGGAGACGGGCGCCGTCGGCCGACTCAGCTATGCCGGCTCCGAGGACAACCTGGTGGACGCCGAGACCGGCATGGGGCTGAACGAGTACGTCTACGTGGCCGGCCGTGATGCGTCGGTCAGGGAGCATGCCAGCAACGTGCGGGTCAGGGTGGGTGAGGCGGGGCCGCTGGTGGCCAGCTTGATCATCGAGTCCGATGCACCGGGCGCCCGGTCCCTCCGACGGGAGCTGCGACTTACCTCCGGATCGCGAGAGCTGACGCTCGCCAACACCATCGACAAGCTGCCGGTGCGCGAGAAGGAGGCCGTCTTGTTCGCCTTCCCCCTCATCGCCGCCAATCCCGAGACTCGCTACGACGCCCCATGGTCTGTGGTCGAGGTGGAGGCCGACCAGCTCCGCGGCGGCTGCCGCAACTACCTGACCGTGCAGCGCTGGGTGGACGTCTGCGGGGACGCCGGTGGCGCCACCCTGGTCACGGTGGACGCGCCACTGATCCAGGTGGGGGACATTCACACCGACGTGGCCCAGATGTGGTCCATGAGCGACTCGTGGCTGCGGCATCTGGACCCGTCGGGGCTGGTCTTCTCATACGTGATGAACAACTACTGGGAGACCAACTACAAGGCCGACCAGGAGGGCGAGGTGGAGTTCCGCTACGCCCTAACGCCCTACCGCGGCGCGTATGACGTACTGGAGGCGACCCGGCGGGGCATGGCCGAGGTGCGGCCACTGCTCGCCCGGCCCGCCGAGCCCCGCTCCGAGGGTCTGGAATCCGCGGTCGAGGTTAGCACCCCTGGCGTCGTGGTCACCAGTATGGGACGCGCCCCGGACGGCGAGGGCTTGCTGGTCCGCCTCTTCGCCGCTTCGGGCCGACCCGAGACCGTCGATCTGTCGGTGGGCGGCCAGCGGCTGGATGAGGTGGAGATCACCGATCTGGATGGCTATGACGGCGAGAGGGCCGAGCTGCCCCTCGGCATGCCCGCCTGGGGGATTCGCACGGTGAAGCTGCCCGGGCCGAGCTGACGGGCAAGCACAGAGAGAACCAGGCAGATGCTCTACGACTCGACCATAATGGCCTGCTGCCTCGACGAGATCGCCGAGGCGGCTGTAGGGGCGACCATCCGGGAGTTCCGCCAGCCCCGGAAGCTGGCCGTCGTCTTGGAGCTGGACCTGCCGGGTCCTTCTCGGTACCTCACCCTATCCGCTGAGGCCGAGCGCGCCCGGATGCATCTGGCCGACGTCTCACCCAAGCCGTCGGGCGATTCCTATCCTCTGGAGGCTTTCGGCCGGAAGCACTTGCGTGGCTCGCGCATCGCCGGTGTCCACCAGCAGGGGTTCGACCGGGTGGCCCGCATCGACCTGGAGGTAAGGAACCCGCGGTTGATCGATCCCGTGACGACCCTCGTCGTGGAGTTGATGGGCAAGCATAGCAACATCCTGCTGCTGAACAACGTGGACACGGTCCTGGAGGCTCTGAAGCACATCACTCCCGAGCTATCGCGCGCTCGGACCGTGCTGCCGCACCAGGAGTACGAGCCGCCCCCGACGGCGGTGGGTACCGATCCCAAAGGAGCGACACCCTCCGAGGTTATCGATGCCCTCTCCCAGCGCGAGGAGATGCCCGTGGGCCGGGCATTGGGTCGCAGCTTCGACGGGATCAGCCGGATCCTGGCCGAGGAGGTCGCTTTCCGGGCGGGCATGGACGTGGACCGGACGGTAGACTCCTTGCAGGCCCGTGAGCGCGAGCGACTGGCCGACACCTTCACCGCCCTCATGGCCGATATGGCCGCTGGCCGCTGGCATCCCGTGGAGTTCGAGGGGAGGCGGGGACCATCCCACTACGGGTTCCCCCTACGCCACCTGGAGTCCGAGGCCGAGATGCGGCCCGTCGACTCCCTGTGCCACGCCGTGGCCCATCACGCCGAGGCCGACCGGGAGCGGGGGGAGACCTCGTCGCGCCGGGCCGAGGTGACGGGAGCCATCCGCTCCGCCCTCGAAAAGCTCGGTAAGCGCATCGGTGACTTGGACCGCCAATCCGATCCCGCCCCGGCCGACGAGGCCCGGCATCGCGCCGAGGCCCTCGCGGCCTCGATGCACACCCTGAGGCCCGGCATGGATTCGGCCACGGTGCCGGAC
>WJIW01000103.1 GCA_014730065.1 Armatimonadia bacterium
GATCAGGGTCCACATCGGATACCCAGCAACGAAGCCCCCGCTCCAGGGCGGCCCGAGCGATGGCCCCCAGCCCGGCGAAGGGATCGAGGACCCGCGCCCCGTCGGGAAGTCCGCAGATGTTGGCGACCAAACGCGCATCCAGGGGCGACAGTCGGCGATTCAGGCGGGGCCCCGACACGTCATCCCCCGGCGCCGACTCGAACTCGAACCCCGCCACGTGGGGTGATCGGGCCAATCGCTCATCTTCGTCGGCGACCCACAGCTCAGCTAGCTCCAGGTTCCGGCCCTTGTAGGTGATACGTCCCACCGGCCACCGCTCGGCCATGGCAAAGTCGGGCTCCGCTCCGTCCCATGGCGTCGAGCGCACGCGAAGCACCGCCTGGGTGTAGCCCAGACGCCCCGACAGCCGCAGCAGGTCAGTCTCGCTGCCTCCCCAGTCGAAAGCCACACGGAACCGGCCCGGCCACTCGTTGCGGAGCGTTGCTCGCGGCCCCAGGCACGCCAGAAGCTCGTACCGGGCCGTATCGTACTCAATGCCGACGCCGCCACGCTTGGTGCGGAAATACGCTTGGTAGTACACCTCCTCACCCACGGGCCTTCACCTCGGGCCGGGCCACGCGGCGGTGGATCAGAGCGGCGGCGGCTAGGCACGGCAGGCAGCCCATGGCCGTCATCACGATGCCCGAGTCGTTGACCAAGCCGGCAAACAGCGAGACAACCCCGCCCGCCAGTGTGTAGCGGAGAGGCGGCGCCCAGGGCGAGGGCCGTGGCGTGTCGGCCCACACGAAGGGGAGGAACAGACCGGCCGCTCCCACACTCCCCCACCACAGGGGAGTGGAGAACCGGCGCCGGACAAGGACGATCTTGTCCCCGATCGTCTCGGCCAGCCACTCGGTATGCCCCGACAAGACCTGATGGGTGGCATGGCCCAGGTGGGTGGTGGGGTCATGGTGGGCATACACATCGTACAAGCCCGCCGCGATGACGGCCATCACAGCGGCCACGGGGGCCAGCAGAAAGACCGTCCAACGTGCACGCCGCGACCCTATGCCCAGACCCAGCGCCAGTAGCGCGGCGAATGTCGCCGTCAGCAGCCCTCCGGTGTTCGCACCGATCGGCGGGGCTCCGATGACGACGAGCGGCGCGAGCATCAACATCCAGGCGCGTCCTCTCATGCGCGGCCACGACTCGGCGGCGGCCCCGACGAGAAGCAAGCAGTACACCACCAACAGGATCGCCATCGAGTTGCCGATGCCATAGAGCCGGCTATCCCGCTGGAGGCTGTAGCCCAGATAGCTGAAGGCCGCGGACCAGCCACCGGCGAGCTGATCGGCCACCAACACAACGGGGGTGGCGGCCAGAGCTAGGATCGGCGCCCATGGCCGGGGCACGGCCAACCGAAGGGCCGCGGCCGTCAACAGGGCGACCCCGAAGGAGACGTACACGACCAGCCATGGATCGGCGTCGACACCCACCACGGGCGCCAGCGCCAGAACGCCGGGCACGACTAGCAGCCCGTACGCGGACATCTCGGCCATCGCCCGCCACCTTGTGCCGGCGGGAAAGGGCCACAGACCCAGCGCGACGATGGGCACGATGAGCGCCGCCGCCATAAGCGCGTGGAAGGCGGCGCTGCGCCCACGCTCGGCGGCCATCGCCCGTACCTGAAGCTCGGCGAGATGAGGCAACGTGCCGCGGACGGGGGCGGCTTCGACGCGAGCCGCCCTGCCTTCCATGTCCAGCGGCGGGTCGATGCCCAGGGCCGACAGTATCGTGGGGCCGACATCGGTGACTCGGATCAGGCCCGGGCGGCGTGTGGTCGGCGACCTCAGCAGGCCAGCTCCTTGGCCGTGGTGTGCCAGCAGGGCGAGTCGCTCACGTCGCCACGTGGGCGGCTGGGGCGGCATGGTCAGTAGGAACAGAGCCGCCTCGTCCTCGCGCGCGGACGCCAGCGTGGAGGCGAGGTAGCTCGGCGGCACGCTGAGCACCCGGAACACCGGGCCGTCCCCATCGCCCGAGGCGGCCTGGGCCATTCGGTCGGGGCCAAGGGCCAAGAGGCCCGGGTCGGGATCGGCCTCATCCAAGGGCGTCCCGTCGACGGTGCCGGCCACCACCCGGTACCCGTGCCGCCTCAGCTCGCCGGCCAGCCGGCCGTACCCGCCGGTGCGGGCGAGCCCGTGGTAGACGACAGCCCCCTCCATCGGGAAGGGCACTCCGGCTCCACTCGGCGACGGCCTGGACCCGGACCCCGCGGCGAGCAGGTACGCCTCGCGATGGATGCGGCCGGCGCTGTAATCGTCAGAGCGCGTGCGGCAGTTCACCAGGGCTACCCGCGACTCTGCGATAAGATCGGCCAGCGCGGGGTGGCGGCCGGCCCGGACCTCAGCCATGGGCATATGCTCGGTCACTATTAGCGTGGCGTCGGGCGTGGCGAGTGGGCCCAAGATCGCCCAGATGACCACACTCGTCATCACGGCGCGTCTCCGCTGACCTGCCGGTAGACATCGGATAGCTCGGCCACGGCATCGCGGAAGGAGTAACGGCTCAGCACGCTTACCCGCCTCTTGCTGTACTGATCGGGCACGATGTCGTACTCCTCGAGATCGCCCTCGGAGATGTCCACACCCGTTAGGGAGGGACGGGCCTGGACGGCCTGCTCGGCTCCATCGGGCCGGGTGATCATCAGCCAGTTCCATTCGGGGTCGGGCTCCCCCGTGGAGGAGAGGACGCGGAGGAACTCGCTAGCCAGGCCGTCGACGTCGCCGGGCTTGATCCATGTGACCCCTGCTGACTCGTCACCGAGTATCTCTCGATGCTCGGGGCAATCGGCGGCGACGATGGGCACCCGGCATGCGGCCGCCTCGGCCACCTCCCAGGGGAAGTGTCGGGGCCGGCCGGGGAAGGTGATCAGGTTGAGGGCGGTCAGGGCCCGGGGGAGTGTGCGACTATAGGGCACGAACCGAAAGCGGCCCAGGATGCCCAGGCGATGAGCCCGGCGCTGGAGCACCTCGGCGTACGCTCCGGTACCGATGATCGCATAGTCGCAGAAGGGGATGCGCTTCAGGGCGGCAGCGGCGGCATCGACGAACACATCACCACCACATTCGGCCGTCGAGAGGTCTCCCGCCATGCCTAGGTGCAGCGTCATCGGGTCCAGGCCCAGCTCGACCATGACCCGCTGGGGGGCGTGGTCGCCATCCAGGTCACGCCGATCGAGACCCCACGGGACGACCGTCACCGGGGCCTCGAGCGCCGCCCGGACCCCCTCGCGGAAGGCCAGTAGGGGCACCACCGCACGGGTCACTTGTCGCTTGACCTTGGCGGGCAGTGACGGCGGATCGTCGGCCCGCAGGTAGGCGGACACCACTAGCGGGACTCGGAGCTTCGATGCCGCGGCCGCGGCCAGCTCCACCGAATCCAGCCCATGGGCGTGGACCAGTCGGGCCCCCGAGGCGATGCCTGCGCGCCGGCAGGCGCCAACGGTGCGCCGCCGGGCCAGCCAGCCGTCCAGGCGTGCCGGCAGCCGCTGCACCTCCAGCCCCGCTCGCGAAGCCTGTCGCTCCAGGAGGGGCTCCTTGGGGGTAGCCACGGCGCCCGGGTGGGAGATGGGCGCCCGGGCGAGGGCAGGCAGCAACCGGGAGAGGTAGTGGCGGGTCCGGGCATCGGCCCCTTGGAGCACGTGGAGCACCGGAGTGGAGACGATGCGCTCCCTAGTTACCGCGTCGATGCGGCGCAGTGCCTGGTCGCCGGCCTTCTGCGCCTCGGGGCTGCGGGCCCTGTCTTCGCCGGGATCTCCCTGCAAGCGTGAACCGCTCCTCACCTGGCGGGGTTCTTCAAAGAGGCCGGCACTCCGGCCCGAAAGGCGAACCGAATGGCCAGCACCCGAGACGCCAGCCCCCGAGTGCATCCTAAGAACAAGCTCAACGACTTGCCAAACGGCGAGTGGCTGCGGCGAACCAAGAGCTTCTGGCTGTCGGCCGAGCAGGCTCCCGACGCCGACCGTGCCAAGGAGGCCACCTCGGCCTTCACCGATTGGCTCCGGGACGAAGTCGGCGACGAGGAGACCGACCGCCTCGTCGGCCAGATCCTCGAGAGCTTCGTATACAGTATCACACCGCCTCGGGACGCCCTCAAGAGCCAGCATCCCGCCACCTTCTCCGAGGCCGACATCGAACGGCTCGTGACACTGTTCTGCAAGGAAGGCGAGACGGTTCTCGATCCCTTCGTCGGCGTAGGGTCGGCTCTGATCGCCGCCATGCGCGCCGGCAGGCGCGGCATCGGCCTGGAGCTCGCCGAGGAATGGGCGGCCATCGCCAGGGAGCGCATCATCGCCGAAGCCACGGAGGCCGACCTCGCAGGCGACCCACCGCAGGTCCAGGTGGGGGACAGTGCGGCCCTCGTCGACGAGCTGGGCGATGAGTCCATCGACTTCGTCGTCACCTCCCCACCCTATTGGTCGATCCTCAGCAAGAGGCCGGGCATGAAGACCAAGGCCGAGAGACTATCCAAGGGCCTGGCCACCGACTACGGCGATGAGGATGCTGACCTGGGGAGCATCGAGGACTACGGCGAGTTCGTGGACCGCCTGGGCGGGATTTTCGGGAAGTGCCTCCGCGTCACCCGGCCCGGTGGCTACATGGCAATCATCGTGTCCGATTTCCGGCACGGCGCTCGATTCTATCTGTACCATGCCGACTTGGCAGCGGCGGTGGAGAAGCATGGCTGGCTTCTTTCGGGGCTGACGGTGCTCGCCCAGGATAACAAGACCCTCTACCCCTACGGCATCCCTTACGCCTTTGTGAGCAACGTCCACCACCAGTACATCCTGGTGTTCCGCAAGCCCAAGCCACCGAAGCCCAAGCGCAAGGCCCGGTCATCGGGCAAGCGGGCGAGTGCGTCGACATCATCTCGAGCCCGGACCGCGGGAGCCAAGTCGGCCAGTGGCAAGCGTGGGGCAGGATCCGGCGGCAAAGGGCGGAAGACCACGGCCTCCAAGAAGAAGGAGTGAGCCGCGGTGCCGTCCACATCCCTTCCGCCCCTCGAGCTGGCAGGTCGCACCTTCCGTTGGGGCGACCGCACGTACGTCATGGGCATCGTCAATGTAACCCCCGACTCCTTCTCCGGCGACGGCCTGGCTGGCTCCACCGAGTCGGCCATGGCATGGGGCAAGAGTCTGGCCGAAGCGGGAGTGGACATCCTCGACATCGGCGGGGAGTCAACCCGCCCGGGTGCAGAGCCTGTATCGGTCGATGATGAGATCCGGCGGACGGAGCCAGTGATCCGTGGGCTGGCGGGCATCGGAGTGCCGCTCTCCATCGATACCCAGAAGGCACCCGTTGCCGAGGCCGCCCTCGAAGCGGGCGCACATCTCATCAACGATGTGAGCGCTCTCACCACCGACCCCGGGATGGCCGCCCTGGCCGCCCGGACCGGCGCCGCCGTCTGCCTCATGCACATGCGCGGCAATCCCGCCACTATGCAGAACCGGCCCGAGTACGACGACGTGGTGGCGGAGGTCGCCGCCTACCTCCTGGAGCGTAAGCGAGCGGCCATCGGTGCGGGCATCGCACCCGAGCGGGTGCTCGTGGATCCGGGCATCGGCTTCGGCAAGACCGTGGACCATAACCTGGACCTGATCAACCACACCGATCGCCTCCGGTCGATCTGCGGGGCGCCGGTCCTGGTGGGCAGCTCCCGCAAGAGCTTCATCGGGAAGGTGCTCGACCGGCCGGTGGAGGAGCGGGTCTTCGGCACCGGAGCCACCGTTGCGGCAGCCATCGCCCGGGGAGCCGACGTGGTCAGGGTCCATGACGTGCCGGCGATGCTCGATATGGCCCGCATGACCGATGCCATCCTCCGCCGTCCCCGGAAGGAGTAGGCCATGAGCGCGATGGCGTACATCGGCCTCGGCTCCAATCTCGGCGAGCGGCTGGAGAACCTCCACCAGGCGACGCGCCGGCTCGCTGAGAGTGGCGGCATCCGGGTGAGTCAGACGTCCTCCGTCTACGAGACCCGTCCATGGGGTGTGGAGGACCAGCCCCGTTTCCTGAACGCCGCCATCGAGGTCCTGACGGAGTTGGCTCCCCACGACCTGCTCGCCCGGTGCCAGGAGATCGAGGAGGCGCTGGGGCGCGAGCGCACCCGGGAATGGGGCCCGCGAGTCATCGACCTGGACATACTCCTGTACGGCGACCGGGCGGTCCGCACCGACGACCTAACCGTCCCGCACCCGCACCTAGAGCAGCGCGCTTTCGTGCTCGTGCCTCTCGCCGATGTGGCACCCGATCTTCAGCTCCCCTCGGGCCGCCGGGTGGAGCAGGCTCTGGCCGACGTCGGCAGGGAGGGCGTTCGGTGGGTGCCGGGTGAGCTGATGTAGAGCGTTTCCGGCTGCCGCCCGGGGAGGTGCCCGCCGATCATACCCCTTCAACTGGAAGGGGGACCACAGGGGGGTCGCACCTCAGATGCGCCGCTCCCTAGCCCCCAGGTGCCGTCGGCCACTCCGGCTTGGGGCTGGTGGTTAGGGCGCGGGAACCCGACGGGGTTACTAGCACGCAGTCCTCGATCCGCACTCCACCCCATCCCTCGATGTAGATGCCCGGCTCCACGGTGACCACATGCCCCGGTTCGAAGACTGTGCCCTTGCCCACGCCCGGCAGCTCGTGGACGTTCCGCCCCACACCGTGACCCAGGCCGTGCGTGAAGTTCTTATCATAGCCCGCTTCCTTGATGATCTCTCGGGCCTTGTCCGATACGTCCTCCCCGCTGACTCCCGGCGCGATCATGGCCGCTGACTCGACCTGGGCTCGGTAGACGGCGTTGTAGACTTCCCGGTGCTTCTCCGTCGGCTCTCCGAGGAACACCGTTCGGGTCATGTCGGAGTTGTAGCCCTTGTAGAGTGCTCCGAAGTCGAAGGTGACGAAGTCGCCCTCCCGCAGCTTCCGCTCGCCCGTCTCGTGGTGGGGGATGGCGGAGTTGGGTCCCGAGGCGACGATGGTGTCGAAGGCTACGCCGCTGGCTCCCAGCTCCTTCATGGTGGCCTCAAGCTGGTTGGCCAGCTCCACCTCCGTCACTCCGGGTACGATGCTGGGCTGTAGGCGGCCCCAGGCCTCATCGCCTATGAGGACGGCGCGCTCGAGTAGCTCGATCTCGCCGGGGTCCTTCACGGCCCGGATCTCCTGGAGCACCCGGCCCTCGGGCACCAGGCTGGCGCGCCGCACCCCGCTCTGAAGCTCCGACAGCCGGCCATCGGTGAGGTGGCCTTGCTCGTAGATGAGAGTCGGGCGGCCCGGCAGCTCGTTCACCACATCGGCGAGGGACTTCCCAAGGGTCACCTTGTAGCCCTTGGCCAGGGCTTTGGCGCGGATCTCATACCGGCCGTCGGTCAGCAGGTAGGCGCGGCCGGGGCCGATGACGAGAGTGCCCGCAGAGCCCGAGAAGCCGGTGAGGTAGGCCACGTTCTCTCGGTCGGTGACGATGGCGCCATCGGCGCCGAGCTGGCTGATCCGCTGGCGGAACTTGGCGAGGCGTAGGAGGGTCTGCACGGGTGTTTCCTGCCCTTCGGGGAGTCTGGGGAGGAGTGGGTTCACCGGGCGAGGACCGGAGCCCTGCCGCAGACAGCAGAGAGCCCCCGCCCATAGGGTGGGCGGGGGCTGTCGGTTCGTCTGTATGCTCCAGGCTGCCTAGCTCCCGATGCTCGCGTCATCTTCGGGAGAGTTGACATCGTCGGCCTCGGGGCCGGGCCCGCTGCCCTTAGTCCTGGTGGGATCGTCGGGGTTCATGGGAACATCCGGCTCCGGCGGCAGTCCCTCGACCCGGACCTCGCGGTTACGGAAGGCGTTCCATCCGGACCAGACGGCGCCCCCGACGGCAACCAGAACCAGGATCACGATGATGGCCACCAGACCGGGCTTCGGTGCTTGCTTCGCAGGCGGGCCCCCAGGCGGGGTGCCCTCCGTTCCGCCCGATGCATCCATCATGGGTCTCCCTCTCCATGCTTGCGGCGCGCCTCCAGCGGTCAGGGCGCGACATCAGTTGGTGCCGATGCCCTACTTCCCAGCGCCCCCAGGATCAGGCATCACGTTCTTGTGCTCGACCCCGGGCGCTTTGCCAAGGGAATCCTTCTCGGTGTGATGGATGTACTCCTCAGAGGCCATGTCCTCGGGCAGCTCGCCCTCCTCCTCGCCACCACATCCGGCAAGGCATCCAAGTCCGAGAGCGCACATCACCGTGAAGACAACTGATAGGTATCGCACGATATTCGGCCCTCCTCTGGGCTGGTTCAGTCGCCACCATGATCTCGGCGATCAGCGGATGTAGTTGTCGAGCCAGCAGTCGGGGTTGTCCGGCTGGATGGAGAGATAGCACTTGTTTGGCAGGATGAGCTGGGTCTTGTTCATGGCTTTCGCGTGCCCGTCGATGAATGTCATGTTCATCAGGTTGTTGTGGGCACCCATGGCGAATCCGCCATCATAGTCGTAGACGGTGGGATACCAGTTCCAGCGCACTATGTCGCTGGCGTACCACCGGTAGTAGGCATACTCCCCGAAGGTGCTGTGCCACATCCACATCTCGTAGAGCATGACCGACTCAGCGGGATTGGGCGCACTCATCAGCCCTCGCAGGTCTCGGTTGGCCTGGTACTCGTTGAGGGAGAAGGGACCCCAGAAATCGCTGTAACGCCACTTATTGGCGTCGCCGTGGCAGATGGGCCCGCAAGCGAAGTGGGTGATGCCGGTGTAGCTTGTCTTGGAGAGGTCCTCGCCCGGCATGCTGCCCCAGAACATCCGCTGCACGGTGTCGGAGGGGCAAGCCCAGATCTGCTTGTTCTTGGTGTAGGCCAGGGTGGCGTTCTCGATACCCCATGTGTAGTCGTCGGGCAGATTCCAGGGCTCGGTCCCCGCAATCCGAAGCAGCGGAAACATCTCGTCGTAGTCTTGGCAGTAGGACTGAACGGCGGTGCCTAGCTGGCGGGTATTGGAGAGACAGCTGGTTTGGCGGGCTTTCTCTCGGGCTTTGGCGAATACGGGGAATAGGATCGCGGCGAGAATAGCAATAATGGCGATGACCACGAGCAACTCGATCAGCGTAAAGCCTCGTCGGGTTCGCATGGCGCGGCTTCACTCCTTTCCGGCCGGCGGCCGTAAGGGTGGGCGTCATGTGTTCCAGCCGCCTGTCACCAGCCAGGATGGTAGCACGTCGCCGCCAGCCTGCCTAGACCGAATCTGGCTTGGGCTTCGCTAGTTCACGACCCGACCTGCACCACGTTCCAGGAACCCGAGAACTGCGCCTCCCCGGGCGGGGAGTGAGACGGGGCCAACAGGCAGATCACCCCATACCAGCCGCCGCCCTTGTACCAGCTCAGCTCCGTCGAGAACTCACCGGTGCTGGGATCGTACGTGAACTCGCCGCGGCTCCCATCGGATTGGTAGTACAGGCCCTCATCCACCATGGGCCGAAGCACCTTCCGAGTCTCCGGCAGCTCGTAGCTCATGCGCTGGGCGCACTCGGCCACCGTCAGCGGCTCGGGCGGATCCTTGTGGTATAGCAGGATGTAGTCGAGCCGGTAGTCACTCGGCTCCATGACGCGGCCAGAGAAGGGCAGGTCCTCGCGCCGGTCGGCCTCCAGCGGGGTCTCGTCGATCTCCACATAGCGGCTGGTGAACTCCTGGGCGTATCGAAGCTGGTTCTCCGATAGCGCCAGACCGATGCCCACGTGGGTCAGGTGGGGGTCGAGGATGGTGCGGCGGTGGCCGTCCTCGGGGGGCTGCTCGGCGAGCATCATGTCCTGGAACTGGTCCAGGAGCCGGATGACGCCGCGGACGCTCCAGTCTACCGTGGGGCCGCTCCAAGCCCAGGCACAGGTGTTCTCGGAGACGTACGGGCCGCCGCCGCCGAAGATCCCCCACCGGTCCAGGGGCGACATCCCATCCAGAGTGTAGTGACCCACGGTGCCATCGCGTAGCGAAATGGCGCAGAAGATGTCGCCCACCCGGGCGGCCTCATCGTCCCACTCGACGGGATCCACGCCCTCCAGCTCCCGGTCGAAGTTGATCCGCTCCAGCATGGCCTGGCGGATCTTCTCCAGCTCCGAATCCCCGAAGGGCCCCCTGGGAATCTCCATGGCCTCGGGGTCCTGGCCTCCCGCCGGAGGCGCCGGCGCGGCCACTCCCGCCGCGACCAGAAGCGAGAGACCCGCGCATAGGGCCAAGGCCAACAAGCGTGCCGCCATCGAACGACCTCCCAATCAGTTGCCCTGGCTGGGAGCGATGAAGCCCCCGCCGAGGACCCTGTCACCATCATAGACGACCGCCGACTGCCCGGGTGCGGCGCCGTAGACGGGCTGGTCCAGCTCTACCGCCGCCCCGTCGCCAGCCACGCGCACTCGGCAGGCTACGGGTTTGGCCCGGTACCGGCATACCGCGGCCAGGTCGGTACCTTCCGGGGCATGGAGCCAGTGGCAGCTCTCCAGGCTCAGCCCTCGCGTCACCAGCCTCTCGCGCTCCCCGACCACCACTCGCCTCGCCTGTGCCTCGATGCCGAGCACATATAGCGGCGGCCCGCCGCCGATTCCCAGACCCCGCCGCTGGCCGACGGTGTACCGCGCGATGCCTTCGTGGCTACCGAGCACCCGGCCGGACTCATCGACGATCTCGCCCGGCTCGCCGGCATCCGGACGCCTCGCCTCCACCACCTCGGCGATGGACCCCAAGCCCGCGAAGCAGACGTCCTGGCTCTCGGGCCGCTCCCACACCGGCAGACCCATCGTCCGGGCCTTCTCCCGCACCTCCGACTTCAGGCAGGCGCCCAAGGGCAGCTCCAGACGGCTGAGCACCTCGGGCGGCAGCCGGTACAAGAAGTACGATTGGTCTTTGGCCGGGTCGGCCCCGCGCCGCAGGATCGGACCACCTTCCGCCCTCTCAACGCGAGCATAATGGCCCGTCGCCAGCCGATCGCAACCCAGCCTGTCGGCGGCCGCCATGCCCTCGGTGAGCTTCAATTGGGGGTTACATACCACACACGGATTGGGCGTGAGCCCCGAAGCGTACGAGTCGGCGAAAGGGGCCAGAATCCGCGCCTCGAAGGCCTCGGCCAGATCGATGACGTGGTGCTCGATGCCGAGCGTCTCGGCCATCCTGGCAGCGCCCTCGTCGGCCTGGCCGCTGAGCATCCGGAAGGTGACCGCGACCACCTCGTGGCCCTGATCGAGCAGGCGCGCCGCGGCCATGGTGCTATCGAGGCCGCCACTCATCAGAGCCAAGATCCGCACGGGGCACCTCCGGGTTGGAATTCGGCATGGGAGTTAGCGGCCCTCCGGGGACTATATTAGCCGGGCTATCGAAGATAACTTGACAGTATTGCGCTAAGGGTTTATGCTGGCTGAGTTGATATTGATGGTTAGGGCCTGCTGGCAGGCGGGCCCATCAATCGCAGGAGGTGCGGCCGGAATGACCAGGCTCATGAGAGTTCAGCGGGGAAACCCGATCGATGCGATGCGGCGCGACAACGAGGGCCTCTGGGATTGGGCCCCCAGGTTCGGCGGTGAGGGCCACTACTCCACGGCATGGTTCCCCATGGACTTGGTGGAGACCACCGATGGCTACCAGGTCGTCGCCGAAGTGCCGGGCGTTCCCAAGGAGAGCATCCAGATCGCCCTGGAGGACAACGTCCTCACGATCAAGGTGGACAAGCAGCCCGCACAGACCGATGAGGGCGACTCGGTCCACGTTCGGGAGCGGACCTTCGGTGAGTTCACCCGCTCGATCTCGCTCCCGAGGGACATCGACGCCGACAAGGTATCCGCCGGCCGTGAGAACGGCTTGCTGACCGTTCGGGTTCCCAAGGCCGAGAGCTCCAAGCCCCGCCAGATCCAGATCAACAGCGACTGACCCACCTCGGGGCAATCCACATGACAAGCCAGAGGGGCGGGCCGAGGTGCCCGTCCCTCTCTTTTCGCGTGTGTGAGAGGACGCTCGATGTGGGATAATACTCTGGGGCAGGGAGATCGGCCCCGAGGTGGTCTTACCCCAAATGCTTATCCGAGTGCTCACGGCCGGCGGCCCCTTGGCCGAGGCCACGGTGCGAGCCGCGGCCCATCACGGGGGCCCCGGCGATCACATAGAGGTCCAGCTCGTCCTGGATGTTCGGTGGCTGGAGCCTCCCAGTCCGGGCGTGGAGTTCATGTCCATGCCCTACTATCCCGAGGAAGATGATCCGGCGGCCCAGGCTTTCTTTCAGGAGCTTGATGAGAAGCTGGAGACCTACGGCGAGATCTGCGCCGAGGGCTCGGCCACCTTCGGGACCCGCCGGGTTCTGGCCATGCCCGATGAGGCCATCGCCCGCGCCGCCGTGGGCGCCGACCTGCTCGTGCTCCCCCACCCCAATGGCGCTTCGGCCGAGTTCCGGAAAGCCGTTCAGGCGGTGGTGGCCATGCCGCCCGTGCCACTCATGCTCGTCGCGTACCCGGGCTCCGCTCAGGCCGCCACCATCCAGACCGAGGCCGCTGGCGCGGGACTGAATGGGTCTCATGTGTTCCTGGACTCGGTGCTGGGCGGCCGGGTGAACCGCATCTCCGTGGAGCCCGGAACCCCTGTAGAGCCCCTCCGCTCCCTGGCGCCCTTGGTCGAGGAGAGCCAGGCGGGCGACACTCACGATGAGCGCGGAGTGGACCCGGCCGAGATGTACGTGGTGCTTCACGCCGAGCGCTCCAGGGGTGTCTTCGGATTCGGCTCGGCCGCCAAGCGGCGCCTTGCCCCTCAGCGCAACCTGCTCCTGGTGCCCGATTCGTGGAAGTAGCCTGGTCCGGGTCAGAACTCCGGTGGCGTAAGGACGAACTCGTCGAAGCTACCGCCGGAGATGGCGACGAGTCCTTCGTCGGTCATGTGGACGTCGTACTCGGGTGGGGGCGCCTCCAGAGGATCCACAACCCAGATCTGCTGGACGACCCGTCGACCGTCGGGGAGGGTCGTGCGATCGCGCCGGATCATGATCCCCCGGCTGACCATCTCCGGTGGGGGCGGGCTGCCGACATTCAGGGCGATGCCATCCTCGGTCACGTAGCGGAAGGCGGCGTATGCGGGCTGATGGACATCCTCACCGCAGCCCGAGGCGAGAAAGCCGAAGGCGCCAGCTAGCACGATCCCGGTTACCGCGGCGGTCAGCCTCAAGGCCATCACCTTCCATAGGAAGCATACCATGGGCGGGGCTCACATGCTCAGCCCGCCATCGATGGGTATGGCCGCTCCCGTCACGTAGCCCCCGCCATCGCTCACCAGGTAGCCGACCAGCTCGGCCACCTCCGCTGGCTCGCCCATGCGGCCCATGGGGATCCGTGCCAGCAGCTCGGTGCGGCGCTTATCGTTCATGTCCGCGGTCATGGGCGACTCGATGACGCCCGGGCACACCACGTTGGCGGTGATTCCCCCACGACCCACCTCGCGTGCCACGGACCGGGCGAGACCGATGAGGCCGGCCTTGGCCGCCGAGTAGTTGGCCCGAGATACGTCGCCCGTCAGACCCGCCGTGCTGCCGATGTAGACGATCCGGCCCCACTTGGCCTTAGTCATCGACCTGAGAGCCTGCTTGGTGCAGAGGTACGCCCCCTTGAGGGAGACGTCCACGCAGTCGTCCCAGCTCGACTCCTTCATCATGGCCAGGAAGCCGTCGCGCAGGATGCCCGCCGAGTGGACGAGCACTGTGGGCGGTCCAACGACATCGCTCGCCTCGGCGAACATGGCCTCCACATCGGTGCCGCGGGTCACGTCGCCCTGGATCACGGTGGCGTCCACGGGGAGCTCGGCCGCCAAGGCCTCGATCCCCTCCCGTCGCTCGTGGCAGTGGAGGGCCAGCTTCAGCCCCGCGCTGGCCAGGGACCGGGCGATGGCTGTGCCTATGGCGCCCGAGGCGCCGGTAATCAGTGCCGATCGGTCGCTCATCGAATGGCCTCCTCGATGGTGGCTCGGAAGGCCCAGGCCGAGGCGATGACCGTCTCCGCCGACCGGCTGATGGCCAGTTGGAAGGAGACCTCCTCGCCGCCCGGGCTGAGCCACTCCATGGACACGCGCGAGGGGTCATCGTGGACCTGGAAGCTCCGCCAAGCGGTCCCCGGGCCGAGCCCCAGGCCCAAGGCCTTCATCCCCGCCTCCTTGGCCGCCAGGTGGCGACTCACGTACATGGGCTGGCCAGCGGGATCGGGCAGCTTCTCCATCTCCGTGGCCGTCAGGGCGAGCCGCAGGAAGCGGCTGCCCATCTCGTGGATCATCCGCTCAACGACACGGATCTCGATCACGTCCACTCCCACCCCGATCAGCTTCATCGCCGGTCAGCCCTCTTCCGCGAACCTCTCCACATCCTCGACTTGGACCGGGCCATCCACTCCGGCGGCCACATCGGCCAGCTCCACGCCCAGCTCCCGCGCCCGGCGGCGCGCCGCGGGCGTGGCCCGGACCTTGCCGGCGGGTCGGGGCCTGGGTGCCATGCCGGCGGCCAGCTTCCTGGCGGCCTCGTGGACATCATCGCCCTGGCGAACCTGCTCCAGGAGGGCCCGGTTGCTCGCTTCGTAGTCGGGCAGGGGCTCGTCCTCGGCGGCGATCACACCGATGGTGTAGTGAACGGGCACCACCGACTTCTCGGGAGCGACGATCTTCCGGAGCAGTCCCTCAGCTTCACTCTCGTACTCGAAGGTGATCTTGTCGGTGATGATCTCGACGATGGGCTGGCCCACCGCCACCCGGTCGCCCTCGGAGATCAGCCACTCGCCCACGGTGATCTCCTCGATATTGGCATCCAGGCGGTCGATGGTGATGGAGAAGGCCATGTTGGTGTCCTTCAAAGTGCGTCCGCATCCGCCCGTCCTTCGTGAGGCTCGGGATGAGCGGATGCGGATCCAGCGGGTGTGCTAGAAGGCCCAGCCGTCGCGGAACTCGCCGCCGATGTAGTCGTTGGCCTCGGGGACGTTCGTGAACCGCATGGTGTCGCCATCCCACTCCAGGGGCTGGTTAACGCGCTGAGCGATGCAGCCCAGCAGAATGGTCTCGGTCATGGGGCCGGCGTAGCCGAAGTTCGATTGCGGACCGATGCCCTCCTGGCCCTTACACGCCGCCACCCACTCCTCGAAGTGGCCGGGCGACCGCGGCAGAAGCTCGGGGAGCTCGTCGATCTCGACGGGCTCACCGTCGGCGAAGATGCTCGGGTTCTCGCCGTAGTCGCCGGGGATGACCATGGTGGCCTCGGTGCCGATGTACAGGTTGCCCGTGTTGGGCAGCTCCTCAGCCTCCGGCAGATCCTCGGGCTTCTCGGGGAACAGGCCGCCATCGTACCAGTACTGCAGGAAGGCCGGCCGGCCGTCCTTGGCGGGGAAGTTCCAGCGGGTGATGGAGGAGTTGGGGAAGGCCTCGGCGGTCGCGCCGTTGACCTCCAGGGGCTCCACCGAGGTGGGGTGACCGGGGTCGAGGGACCAGAAGGTGCCGTCCATGGTGTGGCACGCCATGTCGCCCAAGGCGCCAGCACCGAAGTCCCACCAGCCACGCCACACGAAGGGATGGTAGGCGCCATCCTTAAAGGGCCGCATGGGAGCGGGCCCGATCCACGACTCCCAATCGAGGTTGGCGGGGACGGGATCCTCGCCCTGGGGCCGGTCCATGCCCTGGGGCCATACGGGCCGGTTGGTCCAGGTGTGGATCTCCTTGATGTCGCCCAGGAGGCCGTGGTTGACGATCTCGTAGATCACACGCCAATGGTTGCCGGCATGGCCCTGGTTGCCCATCTGGGTCTGCAGCTCGGGATGGGCGGCGGCGGCGGCGGCGAGCTGACGGGCCTCCCACACCGTGCGAGTGAGCGGCTTCTGGGTGTACACGTGCTTGCCGAGCTGCATGGCGATGATCGTCGCCGGGTAGTGGTGGTGATCGGGGGTCCCGACCATGACGGCATCGATGTTGTTCGCCTCGGCATCGAACATCTTGCGGTAATCCTGGTACACCCGGGCGTTGGGGAACTGCTCCTTGCCGCTATTGGCCCGGTCGAGATCGGCGTCACAGAGGACCACGCCGTTCTCGCCCATGTTGTGCATGGCCCCGCGATGGGAGCCGCCAATGCCGCCCACGCCGATGAAGGCGACGTTCAGGCGCTCGTTCGGGCCCGGCTGGGCCTTGGCGCGAGCCGAAAGGAATAGGGGCGCCGCGGCCGTTGCCGCGGCCATGCTCTTGAGGAATTCGCGACGAGTCTTGCGACTGCTCATTCTGTCCTAGCCTCCGATGCTGTAGCTGCGTTCGCTTCTATCTCATGCCCGGCCCACGACCGGACTACCGTCCCTCGGTATCAAGGTCTTCCGCAGGCAATGGGTTCGCGGGAAAACGCCGAGCCCCTGCGCCCGAGGCCCACCAGGCCACCTCCGCCGCCACATCCCGGAGCTGCCGAGACCGGTGCCACGCGCCCGCCCAGTCCCTGCCGGTGCGGCGATGGGTCATCTCCACCGGCACCACCGTCACCCGGTGTCCCAGCCGACCATGGACGATGGTGGAGCGGGTCTCCAGCCCAAACCCCCGGGCCGAGGGCAACACGGCCAGAGCGGCCTGTTTGGTCATCACGCGCTGCCCGCATAGCGGGTTGTCCACCTCGATCCCGCCGTATCGGCGCACTGCCCACCGCGCCAGCCCCGTGACGAGCCCGAATCCCCGCCGGCCGCCGGGCATCGGCATGGCGGCAATGGCCACGTCGGCCCTGCCGCGGAGCACCGGCTGAGCCAGAGTCTCCACCAGCGCCGAAGTCCCCGCCAAGTCGCCATCGATCACCGCCACGAAGGGTGTATCGACCTCTTGCAGCCCCACCTCAACGGCCCGGCCCTTGCCCGAGCGGCGGGCCAGTTGGATCAGCTCCGCTCCGGCACCAGTCGCGTGGGACGCTGTCGCGTCGATCGAGGCGTCGTCCACCACGATGATCCGGCCCACGCAGAGCGCGGACCGCAGGCCCCGGACGGTGGAGCCGATCCGCGCCGCTTCGTTGTAGGCCGGCACGATGGCGGTCAGGCGATCCTTGGCCATTCGCCTCCACTGGTCATCAGCTAGAAATCGTTGCGCGAGTCCTGCTCGGCCCGGTACACCGCGGACCGGAAGGCTTTGTAGGAAGCCTCCGTGTACTCCTCCAGCGTCATGCCCATCAGCCGGGCATCGGCCTCGTGAACGGGTATGCAGTAGAGACCGTGGAGGGTGACATAGCCCGTGGACTTGCGCACACCCAGGGACGGGACGTCGATCCCGCGCCGCTGAACCAAGTCGTTGATGCGGCCGGCGATCTCCCTGGCCCTCTCGGCTGGAGACGCGCCATCCACAGGCTCGGGGCTGAGCTGGTAGATCACCTGATCGTGGAACAGGACCTCCCACACACGCAGCCCTTCGGCCACCTCGGACCGACGGACGGTGGCGACGAAGCCATCGCACACGGCGGCCCGGTTAAAGGACAGGCTCTGCTGGTGGAAGTAGCTGCGGATCTCGGCCAATCGCTGGGGCGTGAGCGGGTGGGAGTCCCACCGGCGACGCGGGTCATCGCTGGGGAGCATGGGCTGGCTGGTCAGCTCGTACGAGTGCAGCCGCTCCATGAAGGTGTAGAAACCGGTGGGATCGTACCCCGCGTCGTGGGCGTAGCGCAGGCCCGTCCAGTCGGCCTCGTGCTCGTACCGCCGGCTGTAGCTGGACAGCACGCCGATGCGCGCGAACATGGACAGGGTGATGACGTCCAGGGTCTGGAGCACACTGGGATCACCGCTCAGGCCCGCGCCCACCAGGACGCCGAGGAGAGCGATCATCTCCAGCTTCTGCCAGTCCGAATCGCGCTCGGCCTGGCGTAGGCCGTGGAAGAGGGTGTTGTGGGCCATCTCATGGCCCAGGACCCCGGCGAGCTCATCGTCGGACTGGACCATCTCCAGCAGGCCCCGGGTAACCCGGATGTAGCCGCCGGTGATGGCCATGGCGTTGGGGATACTGGTATCCAGGATGGCAACGTCGTACTCGACCGCGGGGCGGTCACTAGCCTCGGCGAGCCGCTCGACGATGTGCTTGATCCGCTCCGTCTGCTCGGGCCAGTCGAGAAGGCCGTACGCCTCGTCGACCTCCTTGGCCACGTCCTTGCCGACCTTACGCTCCTCCTCCAAGGGCCAGCGCTCGGACCACCCGGCGATGTCCTTGCGGATCGTCTCGGGGTCGCGCTGGTACTCGGGGCCGTCGTCGTCGGCCACAGCGGGCGTCAGCCACAACGCCGCGCCGATCATCATTACGATCGGGAGTAAGGTCCATCTGCGGATCAAGGCACTGCCTCCCATGCCGTCGCCATACATGGTACCGAATTCTAAGTACGTACTGTACGACGTGCAAGGCGCGCCGAGGGATCCCTAGGCCTTCGGCTTCCTGGCCTGGACCAGCCCGTCCATGACCGAGTCGCGCCGGAGGACCTCCACGTCTTCGAAGCCCGCCTGCTCCAGGCCCTTCCGGATCTCCTCCAGGGTGTAACAGCCCCCGCCCTCGGTGTTGGCGAGCATGTTGATGGCGAAGATGGCCCCAGCCGGCGGCTCGGTGCGATCGGGCTCCATGACATGGTCGCGGATCACGACGCGTCCCCCGGGCTCCAGGGCTCGGAAGACCTTGTAATACAGGTCCTGGTTCTGTTCGGGGCTGTTCTGGTGGATGATCGCCGACAGCAGGGCTAGATCGTGGCCCTGGGGCAGCTCGTCGATGTTGTAGTCGCCGGCAACCAGCTCCACCTGGCCGAGAAGCCCCGCCTTCCCCAGGCGCTCCCGGGCCATCTCGACGACGGCGGGGCGGTCGAAGATGGTCGCCTTCATCCCCGGTGCCTGCTCGATGAACGCCATTACGAACGTACCCGAGGCTCCGCCCACATCGAGGAGCCGCTCCTCGGATCGGGGATCCACCTCCTGCGCGGTCAGCTTGGCCCGGTCGTGGCTGACCACATGCATGGCCCCGATGAAGGCTTTCAGCCGCCCATAGTCATCGAGCCCGACGGGTGACTCGTGCTCCGCCGGAGACCCGATGGCCTGCTGCGTCAGGCGGCCCCACGATTGATACAGTCCCGCCATGTGCAGCACCATGGGAAGGACGCTCTCCTCCGACTTGGCGCTGAGAAGCGGCCCGATCCCTTCGGCACACGAGTAAGTGCCATCACTCTTCGCCAGGAGCTTCATGGCTACCAGCGCATCAAGGATCATGCGGAGGGCTCGGAGATCCCCGCTGAGGAGATCGGCCACCCGGCTGGCGCTCGATGGCTGATCGTCGAGGATCGTGAACAGGTCCAGCTCGGCGGCCGTCAGCAGAATACGCGACTGCATGAAGGCTCGCGCCTGGGACAGGATGGACTCGGCAGTATGCTCGGGCATGGGGGCCTCCTCGGTGGCTTGTTCCAGGTACGATGATACCAGAGTTCCCGCGGCGACCCGCAGGTGAACCCGGACGGGGGCGGAAGGCCCCGGTGGAGGGAAGTCATGGAGATCCAGGAGCGCGAGGGCGTCCTGACCATCGCCCACCGGCCATCGGCATCCAACCGCATCGCCGCGGGAGCCGTCGCCTTGATATGTATCGTCATGGCGTCGTGGGTCGCCATGGGGCTGAGCGCCGAGACGAAGCTGAGCTTTCCGCAGGCCCTCTGGCGGGTGGTCTCGGCCATGCCCGACGACACCCCCATCGGCCTCATGCTGTGGGCGGCCCTGGCTCTCTGCTGCTACTTCGGATTCAAGCCCGCCACCCTGTGGCGGCTACCCGCCGACGGCGACCGCGTCGAGGTCCGCCGCTCCCTGGGCCCGTGGGAATGGGGCGAGGATGTCCCGGTGGACCAGATCGGCTCCGTCCGGCTGGTGGTGTCGCGGGGCCCCCTGGGCACCCGCGAGCCCCGTCCCACGGGCCTGGTGGAGCTGCGGCTGAAGCCCAGAAGCTGGCGCGTCATCGGCAGCTCCGATAGTGACTCGGTCGAGCGTGCGCCCGAGGTGGCCCGAAGGCTCCGCACCTGGCTGGGCCTAGCAGACGACGATGAGGAGGATGAGAGCCATGCGTGAGTGTGATCGGCGTGACTTTCTCAAGGGGGCCCTCTCCGCCGCGGCCCTGGCCGCGGTATCCCATGGGGCATGGGCCCAAGGCGATGACGAGGTGCGGCACGCCGTCATCGGCATCGGCAACCAGGGCCGCAATCACTGCGGGCTCTTCTCGGCGGTAGGGGGATGCCGGGTCGTCGCCGTCGCCGATGTGGACCCCGAGCGCCGGGAAGCCGGGCGCGACATCGCCTCGGAGCACGGCCCCGCCGAAGCGTACGAGGACTTCCGCGCCATCCTGGACGACGATTCCGTTCACAGCGTCAGTGTGGCCACCTGCGACCACTGGCACACGCCCGTGGCGCTCGCCGCCTTGGCCGCCGGCAAGCACGTGTACGTGGAGAAGCCGTGCAGCCACAACCTCCACGAGGGACACGTCCTCGCTCAGGCGGCCGCGGACACCGGGCTTTGCGTGCAACACGGCACCCAGAGCCGGAGCGGCGAGGGCATCCAAGAGGCGATGGTCTTCCTCGCCGAAGGTGGCCTGGGTACCCTTCGCGCCGCCAAGGCCATCGACCACCAGCTCCGGGCGCCCATCGGGCGTGCCGAGCCCGAGGACCCGCCACCGGGGGTGGACTACGACCTATGGCTCGGGCCCGCGCCCAAGGTGCCTTTCACCCGGAACCGCTGGCACTACAACTGGCACTGGTTCTGGGACTACGGCACGGGCGACATCGGCAATGACGGGATCCACCAGCTCGACGTGGCCCGGTGGGGCTTGGGCGCCGGTCTACCCCTGCGGACCACCGCCACCGGCGGCCAGCTCTTCTACGACGACGACCACCAAACTCCCGACACCCAGGTCGTGACCTACGATTACGGCGACCGGTACCTGATCTACGAGATGCGCCTCTGGACGCCCTACCCTCTCGAGGGCCACCACAACGGCGTCGCGTTCTACGGCGACGACGGACGGCTCGACGTTGGCGGGGACGGTTGCGTGGTTACGTACGCTGGTGGCGACACGGAGAGGCTGGGCGGCGGGGCGGATACCCAGGCCAATGTCGGGAACTTCGTGGAATGTGCCCGGGCGGGCGATCCCGCCGGCCTGAATGCGCCCATCTCCGAGGGCGTGGTGTCGGCCGCCCTTGCGCACCTGGGGAACATCGGTACTCGAGTCGGCCGGCCCCTGGAGTACGACGCCGAGACCCGGAGCTTCCCGGGCGACGAGGAAGCCACCGCCCTCGCCTCACGCGATTACCGAGAGGGCTACGAGCTACCCCAGGTCTGAGGAGCGAGGCTATGCCGGAGACCGAGCCAATACCCGATCGCGAGCGCTTCCGGGGCATGGTTCTGGGGGCGGCGGTGGGCGATGCTATCGGCCTGCCCAGGGAGGGCTTGACTCCTGGGAGAGCCTCGCGGATGTTCGGCCCACCGCCGCTGTCGCACCGGCTGCTCATGGGCCGGGGCATGGTCAGTGATGACACCGAGCACCTCTGCATGGTGGCCCAGGCGCTGCTCCGCTCGGAAGGCGACCCACGGCAGTTCCAGGCCGACTTCGCCCGGCGCCTCAAGCGCTGGATGCTGGGCCTGCCGGCGGGCACGGGGCTGGCCACACTCAAGGCATGCCTGCGACTCCTCGTCGGCTTCGCGCCCAGCCGGAGCGGGGTCGATTCCGCCGGCAACGGGCCCGCCATGCGCTCGGCGCCCGTCGGCCTGTGGAGCGCCGATGATCAGCTCACGATGGAGCTCACCCGGATCCACACGCGGATCTCCCATACCCACCCCCGAGCGGAGCAGGGGGCCTTGACCGTGGCCCTCGCCGCCGGCTTCGCGGCGCGCCGAAACGTCGACGGCTGGAGGCCACCGGACCTGCTGGACCGTCTCGACGCCGCGCTGACCGATAGCGAGCTACGCACCCGCCTGGCCGAGATCGGTGAGCACCTGGAGCAGGGCTCCTCCGCCGCCGACTACGCCGCCGCCATGGGCTGGCAGCGGGGAGTGACCGGCTACATCGGCCACTCGGTCCCGGCCAGCCTGTTCTGCTGGCTCAGGCACCGGGACTGCTTTCGGGAGTCGGTCGAGGCCGTCATTAGTCTGGGGGGTGACGCCGATTCGACGGGCGCCATCACGGGCGCGCTGGCGGGCTCGACGCTGAGCGTGGCCGCCATCCCCAACGAGTGGCTGACCCGGCTAATCGAGTGGCCCAGAGACGTGCGGTGGATGACCCGCCTGGCCGACCGTGTGGCCGCCTCCGCCGCGGGTGAGCCAGCCGCCCCCATGCCCGGGCACTGGCCCGGAGTGGTCCTCCGCAACCCCTTCTTCACCGCCGTGATCCTCGCCCACGGACTCCGCCGCCTGCTGCCGCCGTACGGCTAGAGCCAGCCGCACATCCGGGCGAGCTTGCGGGTGTACTCGACGAAGTTGGGCCATGAGATGTCCGGCGGCACGCCGTGGTCGCATCCGGGGATGTATCCGCCGGTGGCCAGCAGCGGAGGCACCACCCGCTCCAGCTCCCGCTCCATGACCTGGCCGCCCTTGGCGAGAGCCCGCTTGTCGATGCCGCCGCCGAAGGCCATGGCCTGCCCGTACCGCTCCCGGAAGGCGACGAGATCGTTGCCCGCAGCCACCTCCATGGGCGAGCATGCGTTGAGCCCGCAGTCGATCCACACGGGTATCAGC
>WJIW01000104.1 GCA_014730065.1 Armatimonadia bacterium
ACATCGATGGGCGCCTCCCACCCCGCGCCGGCTCCTCGCACGAGGCGGACATGGAAGCCACCCTCATGGTAGACCTCGTAGGCTACGGCGACGCCCATGTCGCCGCGAACGTCCACGGCGGGATTGGCGCACCGTCCGGGGCCCGTCTCGGGAATGGCCTCGGTGACGCCGTCGATATGGGTGTCCAGAGTCCATCGGTCGCCCGCGTTGCGCACCCAGCAGAAGGCAAAGTGCTCGCCATCGCCGGCGGCGCAGAGGGAGTCGTACGATCCCGGCTCCGCGGTAAGCGGCGTGAGCTGACCCGACTCGGTCCAAGCCGCGACCTGATCCTGCCGGCTCGGAAGCCGGAGCACCGTGGCGGCCACGAAGCCGTCGCGGCCGGCGGCGACAAGCGGCGCTTCGGCGTAACCATCCTCAGTGGTGGTGAAGGGCACCGCCGCGGTCAGTCCGACTTCGGCCACGGGCAGTGGCGGCGGGGGCCCGTCCATGGCATCGAGAGTCACCGTCCGCAGCGAGACGTCGGTTAGGATCTGCGACCCGACCAAGGCGGCCGGGTCGGGCGGGCCCTCGGACCAGATGTCGGCCGCGACCTGGCCATCCCGGACGATGCGCACATTGTCCAGGAAGACCACGTAGGTGCCCTCGGTGGCGACGTCGTTGGCGAAGGCCAGCTCGAAGCTCCCCGTCGTGCGTCCGGCCAGGGGCGTCAGGTCGAACCGACGCCGATGCCACTTGCCCTGGGCCCGCCGATCCAGGCTCGCGGCGGGATGGCACGGGATGCCGTCCTGGTCCTGGATCTGAGACTCGCGGAAGTACGGGCCCTCGGTGAACCCGATGTCCACTGAAGCGCTATGGGCGGGCGAATCCTCGCGAACGAAGATGTCGTATTCGAGCATATCACCGGGCTCGATGGTATGGGCCAGGTCGGCGAAGGCGTAGTAGACGTTCCGCCGGCCGGGCTCGCCGTGAGGGCTGGTCGCATCCAGGCGCAGCACCTCCCCCTCGGGCTGAGGCCGGCGGGGGGCCTGAGCCTCCGCGCGCGACAAAAGCGTCGCTCCCGCGGCCGTCGTGCCTGCTACCTGGATGAACCGTCGACGATCCATGTCTGACACCTCCGCGGCCCGGTGGGGCCGGATTAGCTCCCTCCATTGTACACCGAAGGCGAGGGGGCCTTCATTGCAGGGCATCGGCCCACCATGCCGGAACCTCCGCCTACACCGGAGCCCACGCTTCGGGCAGGACGGAAGGAATGAGGAGTGCGCCATGAGCATACGCAGCACACGTAGAGACTTCCTTAAGCAGGTCGCGGTGGTGGCGGGCGCCACGCCACTATTCCTCTCACGGCGCGCGAAGGCCCAAGAGAGCAAGTTCGGGGACCTGCGCATCGCCTTCATCGCCACCGGCGGCATCGCCGGCGCCCATATCGGAGAGATGACCCGCCTGGGCGTTCAGTGCCCGTGCTACTGCGAGATCGATGAGACGCGGATGGGCGGCGCCGCCAGCCAGTGGCCCGAAGCCAGGGCCTACACCGATTACCGGGAGATGCTCGAGAAGGAAGCAAGCAACATCGATGGCGTGATGATCGGAGCACCCGATCACCACCACTATCCCGCATCGATCCTCGCCATGGAGGCTGGCCTCCACTGCTACACCCAGAAGCCCCTGACCCATACTCCGTGGGAGGCCCGCCGGCTCGTAAAGGCCGCCAAGGATAACCCCCACCTGGCAACCCAGATGGGCAACCAGGGCCACGCCGGCGATGCGTGGCGCCACCTCTACAACTTCATCCACGCCGGTGGAATCGGGACCATCAAAGAGGTCCACACCTGGACCGACCGAGCCCTCGGCTGGTGGCCCCAGGGCATGACCCGGCCCGAGGGATCGGAGCCCATCCCCGACCACCTGCACTGGGACACCTGGCTGGGCGCCGCGCCCGAGCGGCCCTTCCGCAGCACGTGGGAGTCCAATGGTCCCGAGTACGAAGACCGGGGGCCTCGTTACACCCAAGGCCAGCAGGTGTATCATCCCTTCGTCTGGCGCGGCTGGCAGGACTTCGGCACCGGCGCCCTGGGCGACATGGGCTGTCACATGATGGATGGCACGTACTGGGTCATGGACCCCGGCTACCCCACCACGGTGGAGCCCCTGCTGGTAGAGGAGATCACCGACGAAGCCTACCCCCTCGAGGCCATCATCAGGTGGACCTTCCCGCCGCGCCATGGCCGCCCGGGTTTCGTGCAGTACTGGTACGAAAGCGGCCTCAAGCCCGAGAAGCCCGAGGGCGTGGAGGGCGACTGGAACCTACCGAGCAACGGCAGCGTATGGGTCGGCACCGAGGGCGTGCTGCTCTTCCACGGCTCCGGCGGCCCCATCGAGACCTTCCCCAGGGAGCTGTACGAGGAGCGCGGCGAGATTCCCCAGATCCTGGAGTTCTGCCCCGGTCAGGACCACTACGCCGAGTGGCTCAACACCATTCTGGGTGAGGACGAGGCCGAGTCGAACTTCGTCTACGCCGGCGGACTCACCGAGGGCGTGCTCCTCGGCAGCGTGGCCATGCGCGCGGGCGAGAAGTTCGACTACGACGGCGCCACCATGACGACCACCAGTGCCGCCGCCAACGCACTGATCCAGAAGGAGTATCGCGATGGCTGGGGCTTCGGCCTGGACATGGACCTGGCCAAGACCCCCGAGGTAGCGGTGCCCGCGGGCGCCATGGACGGTCGCGAGTCACTGCGTCGGCCGTGGATGCCCTAGCTTGCCACCGGACTCGATAGCGCCAACTCCATGTCGCGCCCCGTCCCCATCGGCGGGGCGCGACTCGTAGGTAAGCCGAACGGAGGAGCATCCCGTGACCCCATGGCATGCGGATAGAGCGTGGAGCTGGTACCGGGAGCGGCCCTGGCTCGCCGGCTGCAACTACCTCCCCGCGACGGCCGTCAATGACATCGAGATGTGGCGGCGGGAGACCTTCGATCCCGAGCGCATCGCCGAGGAGCTGGGCTGGGCCTCGGACCTGGGCTTCAACTGCCTCCGGGTCTTCGTGAACTGCCTGGTGTGGGAAGAGGACTCGGGCGGGCTGGTGGAGGCTTTCGACCGGTTCCTGGCCATCGCCGGTGCCCAGGGCCTGGCCGTTATGCCCGTGCTGCTCGATGACTGCAACTTCGCGGGCGAGCGCGCCGCGGCCGGGCCGCAGCCCGATCCCGTGCCCGGAGTTCACAACAGCCGCTGGGTGGCCAGCCCCTCCGCCGACCGAGTCACCGACTCCTCCCAGTGGCCGCCCATCGAAGCCTACGTGCGAGGGGTGGTCTCGGCCTTCGGCGCCGATGACCGGGTCCTGGCCTGGGACCTCTACAATGAGCCGGGCAACTCGGGCCTGGGGGAGGGTAGCCTTCCCTTGCTGCGCGCGGCCTTCCGTTGGGCGCGGGAGATCGATCCCGACCAGCCCCTGACGGCGGGTCTATGGACCGACGATCTGCCGGGCATCCACCAGGCATGCGTCGATCTCTCCGACATCATCACCTTCCATAGCTACACCGATCGGGCCGGCCTGGAGCGCGACATGGACCGGCACCAGCAGCACGGACGCCCGTTGATCTGCACCGAATGGATGGCCCGGCCCCTGGGCGGGAGCTGGGCGCGCGACCTGCCCCTGTTCCGGGAGCGCGGGGTGGGCTGCCTGGCGTGGGGCCTGGTGGCTGGCCGCACGCAGACCCGTTTCCCGTGGGGCTCGGAGCCAGGCGCGCCGGAGCCCGAGGAGTGGTTCCACGACCTACTCCACGCCGATGGCACGCCTTACGATGCCCGGGAGATCGCGGCGATACGGAGCGTGTTGAACGGCTAGCCGGCAGGAAGCCACTCGACAGGGCACGGGGGCACGTCGCCCCGTTGGACGGCTTCGCGCGTGGCGGGTAGCTGCTCGATGAGGTCGCCCGCCAGGACCCCGATGCGTCCGCCCACGGCATCGGCGGCCAGCTCGGCGGCCAGTCCGTGGAGGTACGCGCCCGCGGCGGCGGCCTCGAAGGCGGGTACACCTTGCCCGAGTAGCGAGACCACGATGCCCGTCAAGGCATCGCCCATGCCGCCCGAGGCCATACCCTCGTGGCCGGTGGGATTGATGGCGACCCGCCCGTCCACATCGGCGATGACGCTGCGGGCGCCCTTGAGGATTATGGTCGCTCCGAACCGCTGCGCTGCCTCCAGGGCCGCGGCGACGCGGTTCCCCTGCACCGACTCGATGCTCGATCCCAAGACCGCCGCCATCTCGCCCGGGTGGGGCGTCAGCACCAGCGGCGACTTGGTGGACCGCAGGCCTCGGCGAACCCGGACCGACAGGCTGGTGACGGGCATGAGGTCGGCGGAGGGGGCCTCAGCGGGCTCCTCCTCCTCGCCCGGCTCGACCACACTGGGCATGGGCGTCTTGGCCCAGCGGCGACCGGGCGGCAGGGCGCGCAGGTTGTCGCGAAGCGCCTGCAAGCCATCGGCGTCGACCACCGTGGGGATGTCCGTCTCGGCGATGAGCCGGCGCACGGCAGTGAGAGTGGTAGGATGACGCCCCAGCCCCGGGCCCACGGCGAGGGCGTCGGAGCCCCGAACGTGCTCGACGATCTCCACCAGGCCGTCCTCGGTCACAATCTCGGCGCAGCGGCGGAGGGGGAGGGTCATGGTCTCCAAGCTCCGGGCCTCGATGAGCGCAGCCAGCTCCGACGGGGCCGCGACGGTGACGAGTCCCGATCCCGCTCGGCTCGCCGCTCGAGCCGTGAGGCAGCCAGCTCCCGTCAGGCCGGGCGACCCAGCCACGACCAAGAGACGCCCCGCATCGCCTTTGTGGGCATCGGGGGCACGAGCCGGCAGCCACGCCGCGACGTCGCTCGCTTCGGTGAGGATGGCTCGTGCCCGGTCCTGCACGTCGCCGGGGATCCCGATGTCGACACATACGACCCGCCCGGCGAACTGGCAGCCGGGATGCTGTAGCAAGCCCAGCTTGGGCAGCCCGAAGGTCACGGTGGCCGCGGCGGGTGGCACGGCCCCCAGGGGTTGTGCCGTGTCGGCGTCCAGGCCCGAGGGAACGTCGATGGCCAGAACGGGCCGATGGGCGTCGGCCATGACGTGCAGAAGGGTGGCGGCGGGCTCGCGCACGGAGCCGGATATCCCCGTGCCTAGGAGGGCGTCGACGATGAGGTCGCAGCGGGCCAGGGCGCCACGCAGAGCGTCCTCCTCGGCGGGCCGGGTATGGAGGCCCTTGGACTTCATGGCGGCCAGGGCTCGCGCGGCGTCGCCCTCTACCTCGGAGGGGTCACAGGCCAGAAAGACGCTGACCTCGTGGCCATCGGCGGCCAGGTGTCTGGCCACTACGAACCCATCTCCGCCGTTATTGCCCTTGCCGCACACGATGCCGATCCGGCTCTTGCGGCGGGGCAGAAGACCCGTCGCGACCCGGTACGCTCCGGCGCCGGCGCGCTCCATCAGGACGCTGCCCGGAACGCCTCGCTCCTCGATGGTGGCCTTGTCCATGTCGCGCATTACCTGAGCTGTGACGGCCCTCAATATGGGTCCTCCTCGATCTCCTTGCCCGTCGCCTGAGCGGCCTGAGCCAGCAGCGCCGCGAAGCTCGATTTGGGGAAGCTCATGGGCAGGCCCAGCTCGGCGCCGGGGTCGAGGGTGAAGGTCTCCATGTCCTCTTCGTTCTTCACGTACACGTCGGTGCGGAGGGCGGAGGCGATGCGCATCTGTCCCTCCTTGGGGTCGATCAGGACGCCGCAGGGCGAGCTGGTCTCGATATAGCTGTCACCGAAGGCGATGCGGCGCAGGCCCGCCAGACTCAGGTGGGCCCCCAGGGCATACGCCTTGGCATCCACCTCGACTCCGGCGTCGGCGATGGTGTCCCAGTCCAGGCCGATGATGATCTCCCGGCGGTTGGGCATGGCGCACGCCCACGGCCCTTGGTCATCGCCCCGGAGCACCACGGGCCGCCGCCGGGTCCGGGCCTGGAGCCTCAGCTCGGTGGCGAAGGTCACTGGCTCCCCCGCCTTGGCCTTCCATTCCTTCTCCCACGACGCCCAGTGGATCTCATGGCCCGCGTCCTCCACGAGCCCCGGCAGTGACGACAGGTCGGCCGGAGTGGTCTCCAGGGTCAGGGGTGCTTGGCCCAGGGGCTGGAGCCACAGCCGGGCATCGGATTGGGAGACGCTGACCGCCTGGTCGTCCTCTTCCAGCCGCGCCTCGCCGATCAAGGGGAAGACGAAACGCGCGGACATGGGACCCGACTCGAGGGGCGTGATCCTATCGAGCAGCAGGAACCCTCGGCCCGGCAGGTGGCACACCATCCGCAGCCACCGGGGATGATCGGGATCCATGGTCTCCGAGCCCATGATCCTAAGGCGCCCGCCGTGGAGCAAGGCTTCGGCCCGGGCGAGGCGGGGCGGGTCGTAGGGCTTGCCCTTCAGGCTGAGGCCCACTCCCGCGTGGCACTTGCCGTCGGGCCCGGCCTGGGGCAGATCGGCAAGGAAGGGCCTGGCGAAGTACTCCACGCGCAGGAGTGCCTGGCTGTCCTCGTGGGAGCCCTTCTTGAACCGGGATCCGCCCATGAGGATGTACTCTCCGTGGGTGCGCACCAGCGCCCGCAGCGACAGCCCGGCGTGGAGTAGGCGGGGGTCGCGGCCCTTGTAGTCGGCGGGCTTGATGCCATGCTCGGCCAAGAGCGGCCGGCCGGGCCCGCCGAGGAGCCGGGCCCCGATGGCGCTCTCGCCCATGGCGCTGTAGAAACCCTCGGGTGCGTAGTGGGCGCCGCGGACGTACGGCCCTTCCAGGGCTTGTAGGCACTCGCCGGAAGCGGGCCGCTCGGGCCCTTCGAGCCAGAGGCTGCGTCCGGCAATGCGCCGGGCCTCCTCCACCGAGCCCATGCCATCACCGAAGGAGATGGCGCCGGCGCCGGGCGACCAGAAGGTGGAGATCCACCGCCGGCCCACCCGGGCCAGGGCGATGGCCTCGGCCGTGCCCGGCTTCAGCTCCGACGCCGTGGCGAGGAAGTCGTGGAGCATCCGGCACTGGCCGTAGGCGGAGCTCTCCTGGAGCAGCTCCTCGGCCAAGTCCTCCTCGAGGGCCGCCTTGGCTCGGGAGATCCACTCCTTCGCCTGGGGGAGCTGGTACCCGTGCTGGAAGTACCGGCCTAGGCTGCGGAAGCCGAGGATGGCTCCAGCTCGGGCCGCGCCCCTCAGCGGCGACTGGGAGTTGCCCGAATGCCACTTCTCGTCCAGGCGCTCGCCGGCCCAGAGCAGGAAGCGGGTGAAGCGGGTACGGAACTCCTCGTCGAACACACACCGCTCCTCCACGTTGTCCCATAACTGGACCATACGGCCGAGCCACGCCTGGGGCTCCGCGGCCCATGTGCTACGCTTCAGCTCGCCGCGATGGTCCAGCTCCTCGAGAAGGTTGAACCCCGCCCGGAACAGCATCCCCTGGAGCAGATCGCCGGCCAGATCGAAGCAGCCAGCCCAATCCAGGAGCACATCCATGGCGCGCTGAGGCTCATCGCTTCGACCGATTCGGACCAGGTCGCGCAGCCGCCCAGTCACATGCTCGGCCTTGGGCGGAGGAGGGGCGAGTCGTGACACCACGCAGTTGGTGGGAGGAATGAGGACCCGATCCTCGAGCCCCGTGAGCATGTCGCAGAGGGCCTGGGTACCGTCCCGCCAGCCCGTCTCGTCGCCCCCCGATAGCATGATGACATTCCGGCCATGCTGGTCGATGTCGTGCATGGTCCGTATGACGTAGCCGTCATCGCCGGGGAAGCGGTCATCGCAGTAATGGGCACCGCGGCTATAGAGCCTGGAGAGAAAGCGGTGGCTACCGAAGCTGCCGAGGGCGATGACATTGCGGCGCTTGTAGCGTTTGGAGTTGTCGAAGTCCTCCTCCCAGACCAGGGGTATCTCCCGGTCCAGGGCTCGCATGAGGTACTCCACGAGGGTGCCGCCCGCGGCGTAGGCGTAGTCGTGGTCATCGGCCACGACTACGATGGCTTCGACGCGGTCGGTACGCAGCAGCGGAGTGTTGGTCCGCAGCTCCTTGAGCTCGAGGTCGCTTGCGTGCACGAGACGCCTCGCCTCCCCCCGAGTCGCAGGTATTCCGGGGGCGGTAGTGAATGTCCTCGCGAGGAGGCACTCCGCACTGGAATCCCAGCGTCAGGACATTCTGGCCCGCCTCCGGGATCGCCTGGAGAACCTCGACGACCTCCGGGGAGAGGCCGCCGCTCTGCGAGCTGAGCTGGTCGCCATCGATGAGCTTCTGGCCCAGATCGAGGTCGAGATGAAGGAGCTACGCCAGGAGCTCGGCACCGATCCGCCTCCCGAGCGAAGCCGCGCCATCGAGGACCGTCTAGGCCAGCTCAACCGGGCCGCCGAGGAGGCCGTGGCCAGGGTCGACGACGAGGGCCTGGAGAGCCGCATCGAGGTCCACGAGATCGAAGTCGGCCTGGCCACCGACGCCGCCCTGAAGCTCCGGGGGCGAGCCCAGCGCTTCCTCGGCGATCCTCCGCCGGAGGACGAGAGCTGAGCTACTCCGCCCCGCCGCCATCCTCGCCGATGGGCACGAGCACGATGTTCCGGAACTCCTTGGCCGAGCCCTCGGCCTGAAGGCCGATGTGCCCCGGCCGCTCGGCGCATTCCGTCGCGTAGTTCTGCAGCAGGTTGTTCACGTAGACCGCCAGATCGCCGCCATCGAAGATGATGTGGTAGTCGTTCCACGTCCCGATGGGGCCCTCGTTGGAGTCATGCAGCTTGACCGTTCGGCGTCCCTCGGTGCGGTCGGGATCCACCGTCATGGGGAACTCATCGATGTTCCAGATGTCGCCCATGTGGCCCGACTGCCCCTGGCACTCGATGGAGCGGGGCCATACCTCGTCCTCGCCGATGATGCGGTTCAGCACGCCGCTGTTGCCGGGCTCCACGTGGCGGAGCTGCAGGCTGAGGGCGTAGTTGGTGTACTCGGCCTCGGTGCGGATGTACCCGATGGGCGTGCCCGCGTCGGTGAGTACGCCGTCCTCCACGGCCCAGCCGTCGATCACGTCGGGCGTATTGGGGACCCAGCCCTCCAGGCTGCCATCCACCAGAAGCTCGGCGCCCCCGTAGTCCGCCTCGAGAGGCTTAACGTAGATGTCCTTGAACTCCACGACCATGGGGTCGCCCTGGTGGATCTGAAGGGCGAGGATGCCCTCCCGGGCGCTGCCCTCTCGGTCCGCGGGGTCGGTAGGATCGGTGACGCGGTCGCGGTCGATCACCGCGATGGTGGGGTACCCGTTGATGTAGTGCCGGATGTAGTCGCCTTGTGCGATGATGACGTACTCGTTCCACTCGCCCGAGCGGTAGTAGCCCTCCTCCACGATCTGCTCCGTGTCGGAGACGCCGCCCACCACCTCGACGTTGCCCTCCTCGTCGATGACGGAGAACTCGCCCACATAGACGAGCCGTCCCCGGCCCATCTCGTGGTACAGGTAGCCGACCCAGCCGGGCTCATCCCGGATCTCCGCCTGGTAGCCCGTGACCCGGTAGTCGCCCACGTGCTTGCTGCGGTACTGGATGCCCGAGTTGCCGCTCTCGATGCGGAACTTGATCCGGAGGATGAAGTCCTCCATGGGTCCGCCCTCCCAGAGCAGGAAGGTGTTGTGGGGGGCTGGGGTCTCGGCCGTCGTCTGGCCGCGGATGGCACCGTCGACGACGGACCAGAAGCGCTCATCGCCGTCCCAGCCATCGAGGGTCTGGCCGTCGAAGGCCTTGATGTAGCCCTCCTCGACGAGGGGATCGGCCTGGGCGAAGGCGGCGGGCGCTAGCAGCACTGCGGTCGCCGCTATTGTGAAGAGGATACGCATGATGGGATTCCTCCAAAGGGGCATAGTCGGAGATCGTTTCCTCCGATTCACGCCCACGGCCTTCGAGGATCGGTCGATGGCAAGCTACGGCTGGGCGATCACGATCTCGTCATCGTAGCTCCCGTAGTAGGGAGCATTGCAGTCGATCCACGCGGCGAAGGCCCGCCAGTCGTCCACCGGAAGCTCCACGCCGCCGTGCCCCTGGGCCAGCATCTCCATCAGCGGGCTGGCACCGGATCCCACCGCCCGGGGAGGTAGGGGGAGCTTCCGCCCGCCGTGACCCGTGAGCTTCTCGTAGCTGACGTGGGGAAGCAGGTTGAGGAAGGACTGGCTGACCCAGTGCTGCGGGCCCTCATCGGCGTCTCCCGCGTGGGGAGCGACCCGCATCGGCTCACCCGCCAGCGAGAAGGGAGCATCGTCTCCTCCATCGTGACAGGGCACGCAGGAGCGGTCCAGTACGGGCTGGACGATCTGCTCGAAGCGGAAGGGGCCGGCGCCCCACGGCGGGGGCTGGATGGCTGAGGGCGCCCGGCCCAGGGCGATGGAAGAGCCGGTCTGGGCCGTGGTCGACGGCTGCTCATGGCATCCGACGCAGCTCCGGGATTCGCCCGGACGTAGGTCGATGTAGTTGCGCATTCGCTGAACCTCGAGGTATTGCTCGTCCAGAGCCTCCAGGAAGATCATCCGGTCGGTGGGTACCCTAAAGTACGCCGAGCCATCGTCTTCCACCGGAACCAAGCCCAGCACCCCGCGCATGTCCCACCCACTGCCGACGCCCACGTCCACGCGGTGGGGCTTGGTATGGCGCTCCTTGGGGTACGTCTCCAGGACCCGGAGCCACCGGACCGATCCCTTCTCCACTCCATCCAGGCCCTCGTACACGTTCTGGACGTACAGGGTGCCCGGCTCGCCGTGGGCGGGAGCTTCCGGACGAGGCGCCATCTGGGGAGGCGTCCGTGGCCGCAGCGGAATGGGTGCATAGCAGGAGAGGTCGTCGAGCTGGTGGATCAGCTCGCGCTGGCCTAGGTCGGAGTACAGGTAGATCCCATAACCCGTACGGGAGGCGTTGTAGGGATCGGGGCTGTGGCTCAGCAGGAACAGGTCCTCGGCCAGCGGCCAGGGGGAAGCGTACCATCCGGCGGGGTTCTCCACGTTGGAGATGGGCGGGGTGTCGCCGGGGATCACGATCTCCCGCTCATCGCGCAGGCCGCCGCATTCGGGATAGCCAACCTCCGGCGTGAGATTCACCATGCCCTCCGGACCGGCGCGATGGAGTGCCAAGTCGGCCACCATGAGAGGCCCTACACCCGTGTTGTGGTGGGCTGCACCGATGGCGACCACCTTCGAGGTGCCCCGGATGGCGCGGGCCTCCTGGAGTGCGATGGGGCCCAGGGAGAACCGGAACCAGTCGCCATATACGAGGCTGGCCCCGGTGCCGTCGGCGTTCACCGCCCAGAGTTGCTGCAGGGCGTTGTAGGGCTTCATGACGTAGTCCCACCGTGTGTAGAGGATCCGGCCATCGGGCAGGACCGAAGGGTAGAACTCGGTGTCCTGGGGTTGGGTGAGGGGCTGGGGATCGGAGCCATCGGCATTCATAGCCCACAAGCCGAACACCAGCGCCCAATCGCCGCACTGGACCAGTCGGTCCGCCCTGGAGGAGGTGAAGGCGATACGGCCATCGGGCAGGTAACACGGCTCCGTGTCCTCCGAGCCCGGCCGGTCGGTAAGCTGATGTACTTGGCCCGTTGCCAGGTCGACCTCATAGATATCGTACATATGGCAGTCGCCGCCCCGGTAGCCCGAGCTGTCGGCCGGCCGGAGGGGGTCATAGAGGGCGTGCCCCTCGGCCCAGCGGTACGGGGTGGAGGGTTCGCGAGGCCGGGCATAGGGGAACACGACCCGCTGGGCATCAAAAGAGAGATCGGGGCGGCCGATACCCCCCACGCCCGCCATGCTCGGTGGCAGCAGCGTCCGGCTGGCCGCATCGGGGGATAGCTCCTCCAGCACCCGCAGATCGGCCCCGCGGATCTGATGCTCGCCGACCCGGTGGGCGCACTGGTGGTTCCCGGTGGGCCAGTGCCGTGCGACGTAGAGGAGCTCATCCACATCGGCGGCCGTGCGGCTGAGAAGGGCGTCCCTGTTCCGCCACCGGATGTCGGTGTAGAGGGCAAGGGCATCCTCGGGCACAACGGCGCCCTGCCATCCGGTGATCTGCCGGCAGGCGAGCAGACGGTCTCGGTCGACGCCCTCGGGATCGAGGTCCGACCACACCTCCAGAGCCGACACGACGGCGTTGGCGCCCGCCAGGTGGCTCACCGAGATCTCCAGCTCTCCATCGGCATGGGACTCCGGAGGCAGTAGCTCGATCCGCTCCGCCGCTCGACCCGACTGCACACTCACCTCGTGTAAAGGCTGTCCGTCGACCGCTAGCCCCAGGGTGCGGGCGGCATCGACCCCGTACAGGGCGCGCAGCCGCAGCCGCCCTTCCGTCGGTAGCCCTTCGAGCCGGTAGACGACCGTCTCGCGGTCCCACGAAACAGTCTTCAGCGATGTCGGCAAAGGCACACCCTCGCGGACGGGCGTGCGCGCGTACGTGTAGTCCTCGCCCCGCTGGCGCCCGTGGTCGAGAGGGGGCCCCGCGCCGCATACTACGGCCTCGACCAGGTGCCACCCGTCCGAGTCGGTGAGGGGGTCGCCCGATGCGCCATCGACCCACTCGATCCCCTGCATTCGCTGCACCGCGTCACGCAGGACGCGAGACAGCTCGGAGGAGACTTCGGGAGCAAGCTCGGCGGCGGGCAAGGCGGCCAGCGCTCGTCCGTGCTCGATCGCCCGCTCGATGGCCTTCCGAGATCCGGCGGGATGGCCGAGCGCCAACTCGTGGCTCGCCCAGTCGGCCTCCACGGCCGACCGGGCCTCATCGCTCAGATCGTCGGCCATCACGCCGCCCCAGGCGGGAGCAATGGCCGCTAGGCAAATCGCAAGGGTGAGATGGTTCAGGGGCAAATGGGCACATCCCAAGAGCGAAGTGTGGCGCACCCACACCCTTCGCCGGTGGCACCCCTGTTCCTAGTCCGCGGGCAGGGAGGCCTGCCGCTCGGCATCCCACTCCAGGAAGGCCCGGATGAAGGGGTCGAGCTGGCCATCGAGGACGCCTTCCACATCACCGGCCTCGTGCTCGGTACGCATGTCCTTGACCATGGTGTAGGGCACCATGACGTAGGAGCGGATCTGCTGGCCCCAGGATTCCTCGCTATGCTCGCCCCGGAGCTTCTCGCGCTCCTCGCGCTGCTTCCGCTCCTCCAGATCGAAGAGCTTGGACTTGAGCACGGCCATGGCCGATTCCCGGTTCCGGGTCTGGCTGCGCTCGTTCTGGCACTGGACCACGATGCCGGTGGGCTCATGGGTGATCCGCACCGCGGAGTCGGTCTTGTTCACATGCTGTCCGCCGGCGCCCGAGGCACGGTAGGTCTCGACGTGGATGTCGCTGGGATCGATGGTGATCTGGATATCGTCCTCCATCACCGGCAACACTTCCACGAGAGCGAAGGCGGTGTGGCGGCGCTTGTTGGCATCGAAGGGCCCGATGCGGACCAGTCGGTGGACGCCCGCTTCACCCCGGAGGCGGCCGTAGGCGTTCAGGCCACTGATCCGCAGGGTGGCTTGCTTGATGCCGGCCCCATCGGCGGGGATGTACTCCAGCATCTCCGCTTCGACCTCATGGTCCTCGGCCCAGCGCAGGTACATACGCGCCAGCATCTCGGCCCAGTCCTGGGCGTCCAGGCCGCCGGCCCGGGCGTGTACGGTGAGGAAGGCATCTCGGTCGTCGTACGGGCCACCAAACAGCGCTTCGGTGCGGCGCTCCTCAAGCTCCCGGCCGATGGCGGCTAGCTCCGCCTCCAGCTCCGTCAGGAGGCTCTCCGGGTTGTCCTCCATGGAGGCCAGCTCGAGCAGCTCAAGGGCATCATGGGCCCGCTTGCCCAGGGCCTCCCACGGCTCGACTACCCGCCGAAGCTGGCTCAGCTTCTTGGAGTGCTGCTGGGCGGCGTCATGATCGGCCCAGAACTCCTCGTGGGTCTGCTCCTCCTCCATGGTCACGATCTGCGAGCGTTTGCCCGCTAGGTCAAAGACGACCACTCAGATCGGCGATCGATTCGCGCAGGGCCTCAGCCCTTTCGTTCAGCTCCTCAACGGTCAGCAATTCGCCATCTCCTCATTCGATCAAGCCTTCGCTGTCGAGAGGGTCAGAGCCGCGTGTCTAGCCCGCCGCGCTGGCCCGCTCGTCCTTATCCATGCAGCACTTCTTGTACTTCTTGCCCGAGCCACACGGGCAAGGGTCGTTACGGCCCGGCCGGTCGCCTTTGACCACCGGCTTGGGCTTGGACGACTGACCCGGCAGCACCGACTCGCCCTCGGACGTGACCGCGGCCCCGCTACGCGTCGGGATCAGCGGCACCGATCCCCGTCCCTCGGACTGGATCTGGTACATGCTCTCCTCGGACACGGTGACGGCCTGGGCCCGGAACATGCGGCGGACGACCTCCTCCCGGATCATCTCCTGGAGGGTCTCCCACATGTCGTACGCTTCTTTCTGGTACGCCACCAGGGGATCGATCTGGGCATGGGCCCGGAGCTGGATGCCGTCCCTGAGGCCGTCCATGGCGGCCAGGTGGTCGATCCACAGCTCGTCCACCACGGTCAGCATGCACATGCGCTCCAGGCTCCGCATCTCCTCGGGCCCGAACTCCTCTTCCTTCGCCTCGTACGCGCGCATGGCGCCATCGACGAACCCGGCCTCGATCTCTTCGTACGGTGCGCCGAACAGCTCGTCGGGGTCCATAACCGCGTCGACGGGGAAGACGGTGCGCAGATCGCGCAGCAGCTCCTCGAACCGCGCTTCCTCCAGGTGCAGCTCCCGAACCACCGCGGAGATCTCCGAGAGGCCGGCGGAGTCCACCTTCTCTTCCTTGGCCGCCCGGTAGAGAGTCTCGCGCAGCTCCTTGAGGGGAACTTGGGCCAGGTCCGTCTCGCTCAGGTCGTAGAGGTCATCGATGGGCACATGCTGCCTGAGGTTGTCGATCAGCTCGGCGTACGTCCGGCTGCCCGAGCCCTGATCGGGGGAGACGTGATCGGCCACCTTGAGGGCCACGCTCGTCTGGACGAACTCCCGGACCTGCTCGCCGAAGTCGTCGCCCTCCAGCACCCGGCGACGGGCCGCGTAGATGGCCTCGCGCTGGCGGTTCATCACATCATCGTACTTGAGCACGTGCTTGCGGATCTCGAAGTGATGGTTCTCCACGCGCTTCTGGGCGTTCTCGATCAGCCGGCTGAGCAGCCGGTTCTCGATGCGCTCGTTCTCGCGCCACCCCTTCTGGAGGCCCTGCATGCGGTCTTGGGCGCCGAAGAGCCGCCACAGCTCATCCTCCAGGCTCAGGTAGAAGCGAGAGGAGCCGGGATCGCCCTGCCGGCCCGAGCGGCCTCGGAGCTGGTTATCGATCCGCCGGCTCTCGTGCCGCTCCGTGCCCAGGATATGAAGCCCGCCGGCGGCCTTCACTTTCTCGTAGTCGGGCGCGACCTTCATACCCTCGGGCGGCTTACCGCCGAGCTGGATGTCCGTGCCTCGGCCCGCCATGTTGGTGGCGATGGTCACGGCGCCGACGCGGCCGGCATCGGCGACGATCTGGGCTTCCCGCTCGTGGTACTTGGCGTTCAGCACGTTGTGGGGCACGCCATCGCTCAGGGCCTTGCCCAGCTCCGCTTTCAACTCAGGGATGTCCAGAAGCTCGGCGAAGCGCTGGATGACATCCTCGTCCAAGCCATCGGCCTTGTAGCCGACGGCCCGGCTCATGGTCCGGAGGTGACCCTCCTTCAGCTCGTCCAGAGGGTTGTGGAGGATCTCCTCGAACTCGCCGGCCTTCTCGCCGACCTCCTTGGCGTGGTTCTGAACCTTGTCCAGAAACACCGTCGCCAAGGCGAGCCGTTGAAGCGGGGCCGCCTCCAGCCGGGAGGCCAGCCGCTCGGACACCTCGATGGAGCGGGTGCCCACCAAGCTGGGCTGGCCCCGGAGGTGGGCCGAGAGGATCTCCTGGCAGATGCCCCGGAACTTGGCCTCCTCGGTCTTGTAGACCACGTCGGGGTGGTCCGCGCGGACGACGGGCTTGTTGGTGGGAACCACGGCGACGGGGGTGCCGTAGATTCGGATGAACTCGGGCTCCTCGGTCTTGGCCGTGCCCGTCATGCCCGCCAGCTTGTCGTACAGCCGGAAGAAGTTCTGGAGGGTGATGGTCGCCAGGGTCTGGCTCTCATGCTCCACCCGGACGTTCTCCTTGGCCTCGATGGCCTGGTGGAGACCCTCGCCATACCGTCGTCCGAACATCAGGCGGCCCGTGAACTCATCGACGATGACCACTTGGCCGTCCCGAACCACATAGTTGATGTCTCGCTGGAACAGGCTGTGGGCCCTCAGGGCGGTGTTGATGTGATGGACCCACTCTAGGTTCTCGGGGTCGCCCAGGTTCTCCACGCCCAGGATGCGCTCGACCTTCTCGGTGCCCTCGTCGGTGAGCATCACTTGGCGCTCGCGCTCCTCGACGGTGTAGTCCTCCCCGCGCACGAGCTGCCGCACGGCGCGGTCGGCGGTTCGGTAGAGGTCCGAGGACTCGGCCTTGAAGCCGGAGATGATGAGAGGGGTGCGGGCCTCATCCACGAGGATGGAGTCGACTTCGTCCACGATGGCGAAGTTGAGGTGCCGCAGGACCAGTCGCTCACGGACCCGCTGCATGTTATCCCGCAGGTAGTCGAATCCGATCTCGTTGTTGGTGCCGTAGGTGATGTCGCAGTTGTACGCTTCTTTGCGCTGGGCCGCGTTCAGGTCGTGCTGGATGCAACCGACGCTGAGGCCGCAGTACTCATAGATGGGTCGCTTCCAGTCGGCATCGCGCCGGGCCAGATAGTCGTTGGGGGTGACCAGGTGGGCTCCCTTGCCCGACAGTGCATTGAGGGTCAGGGTCAGGGCCGCGACCAAGGTCTTGCCTTCACCCGTCTTCATCTCGGCGATGTTGCCCGTGTGGAGCACGGCGGCGCCCACGAGCTGAACGTCGTGAGGGCGAAGCCCGATGGTGCGCTTCGAGACCTCCCGTAGGCCCGCGAAGCAGCGCACCATAATGTCGTCGAGGGAGGCGCCATTGTCGTGCTCCTGGCGCAGCTCGGCCATGTAGCTCCGAAGCTGGTCGTCGGAGCGGCCGGACATCTCCTCCTCCAGGGCATTCACCGCGGGCACCAGGCCCCGCGCGTAGCCCCGAACCGTGCGTACCGTCGGGTCCAGTAGGTCCCAGATCGGCATACTTCTCAACTCCTCAGTGGTCGGACACAGGCAGCACAACAGGCCGCCCGGCCGGAGCCCGTGCCCTGATTATACAGAGGGTCTATGAATCGGGTAGGAGTAGCTCCAGGATCAGGAAACGGGTCTCTACATTATAGCGCAGCCGGTAGACGAAGTCCGCGCTACGGTATCGCAGGCCCAGAACCGTGTACCGCACGTCGCCCCGATCCAGATCATACCGGATCTCGCCCTCGGCGGCGATGCGGTCGGTGATCCGGGCCCGAGCGCCCAGGCGCAGCTCGTAGGGGATGACCACCTCATCGGTAACCAGCTCCGGCTGCCCGCCGATGTAGTGCTTGACCAACCCGCCCCACAGCCGCCAGTCCCGGTCGAACTTATGATGAAAGAACCCGCCGAGGCGGACGAACCCGTACCGTCGGCCCGTGCCGTACTGGAAGCCGCGCACTCCCGCCTCGGCGAAGACCTGGGTGTCCTCCCCCCACTCGTAGATCCGGCTCCGAGTCGTCACGCCCGCGGTCGTTCGTGTTGACCGAACGAGGGTAGGACGCTCCCGGAAGAAGCCGTACGAGGCGTCGGCCTGGGCCCACCAGTTATCTTCGGGGCTCGTGAGGCGCCACGTCATGCCCGTCTCCAGCCGGTCCCACCGGAGGAAGGGACGGAGCTGGCCGCCCACCAGCTCGCGCCAGGCCCCCGCGCCCCACACCGACAGGTCCTCGCCCAGAGGCTCGGTCAGGACGACTTTGCCCGAGAGGCCCGAACGGGTACCCAGCCGGGCGTTCGCCAGCATCCGCAGGTCACCGGTCACGTCCCGCTGGATGATCCAGTCGGCGAACACGCCATCCTGCTCGCTGGTCCCGGGCGCCGGCAGCCACGCCAGGCCGGTGAGCCCGAAATCCTCCACCCGCTGCTCGAAATCACCCGTCTCGACGATCTCGATACCGAAGAACTCGACCCGGACATCCGTGCCGTACCAGCTATGCCCCTCGGCGTACTCGATCCGCGCCGCCCATAGCTCGTAGGAGGGGTCTTCCTTGCCCGAGGAGCGGATGTAGGCGTCATCGAGGGTCCACCGGCCCTCCTCGAAGGCCAGGCTGGAGCCCGAGACGAACAGCCGGATCCCCACGCTTTCATCCCAGCCATCGGGGGAGGACATCTCGCCCCGCTGGGCCTCCATGTCGTAGATGAGGTGATCGCCGGTCAGGTACCGATCCGGCGCTGAGAGGGTCACCCGGCCCCGCGCCTCCGCCACCTGGCGGGACTCGTCGAACTCCGCGTAGTCGGCGGTGAGCCAGGCGTCGTCGGTCTCGATGAGCACATGGCCCTCGGCGAAGACCCGGCCCGTTCGCTGGTCGTACGAGAGCCGGTCCCCTCGGACGGTGAGATCATCCAGGGTCAGCAGATTGGGCTGGGTCTGTGAGGGCACCCAGGCCAGCAGCATGAGGAGGGCTACCGCCGACAAGTCGAGTCGCTCTTCCCTAACCGCCTCGCGCTCGCGCGCGAACGGCCGCCTTCGGTTCCGGCGAGCCAGCGCAAGGTCCTTCGGTATAGCAGACGTTGGGGTGGCCTGGGAAGTGCCGTGGGCGGAAGGGCTCGGCTCGCCCTGGGCCGAGCGCACGTCGCATCGCCCTCCAAGCTGGCGGGGCCCGCGCGGCTATGGGCCGATGACGTACCCATCCTCAACCGAGACTTCGCCCGTCCGGGCGTTGACCCAGATGGCGCGCCCTTCGCCGCGCCGTAGCACCCAGAATAGGTGCCGGCCTCGCTGCCACAGGTCCAGCTCGCCGGGCGCCAGGTCCTCGCGAGCAGGCCGCTCCTGGGGTTGGCTCCGCAGGTGATCCTCCATAAGGGCCGCGGCCTCTTCGCGCGCGACCTGGCACGGGATGGGCTCCGGCTGGCGAACATCCTCAGCCCCATTCCACTCGAAGCTGATCAGGTCGCCGCCGTCAAGATCGAAGACGGCAAGGCAGACGGACCTACCGATGCCAAGACGTTGCGGATCCCCATATCGCGGGCCGAAGGCCGGAAGATACCCGTTCCAGGCCCCCGGGTAGCACCATGTCCACTCGAGCTGGCTCGCAGAATCACCCAAGACTTGATGGGCGAGCTCTCGGGCTCGACTCACCCCATCCTCGATACTCAGAATCGGGTCCGTGGATGTCAGCATCGAGGGAAGGTCTGACCGTCGGATCTCTCCGGATCCGCCCGGCGTGAGCTCGATGCGCACCTCGACCGGCGGGTCCATGGTGGTGCGGTAGAGCCCAAAGGCGCGGCCTCGGGAGTCGGGGTACCAGCCAGCGTGCTCCACGGGTCGACGCAGAATGCGGCGAGCGTCCCGCAGCCCGTCGTCGGGACTGCGGGAGAGACCCGGCAGGCAGAAGCCAAGCACACCCATAGCTCCGTACCGGCGGATCGTGGGCCCATAGGGCGGGATCGCACAAGCCCCCCGCCGCTGCTGGGTGGTACCATCGTGAGCGTCCACGACTACATACTCGCCCCGGACACGGTACCTCTTGTCGGCCCTTGGACCGCGACCCGGCGAGAGGCGCGCGACGTAGACGGGCGGGCCGTACCAGTTCTGGTGTAGGGCCAGGGGCCCCAGCTCGGCTTCGCCGATCTTGGCGTACTCCCGGTCCATGTAGCCCTTAGCCAGAGCCCGGGCGGCCGATGGGCTGACCTTCACGTCCACGGGCTCGGCGCCGGCTTTCGGCAACCACTGCTGGTACCGTGCCACCCGGCCCGTGGGCCGGTCGATGACCACCAGACACTCAGGGCTCAGCCCGTGTCTCGGTGGATCGCCTCGCTGCGGCCCCCGCCCAAGGAATGCCATCCGGCAGCCGTCATGGTAGAGGATCTCCCAGGACAGACTCACCCGGGGCAGGAACCGCGTGGCAGAGGCCCGGGCCAGTCGGGCCGCATGCCGCTCCGACACCATGGCGCCGCCGGCCTCGCTTCGCCAGAGCAGTGCCGCCACGGCAAAGCCCCAGAACTGACCTTCCACCGGATCCACCCAGTAAGTGGTAATCCCCCCGCCGCTATCATGCATGAGCCCAACGAGGGTAGAGCTGCTGCGCTCGATCACGGCCGCCTCACTCAGATCGAGCCCCGTCGCCTCCTCGGCGATGGCTTGAGCGGCTTGGACGGGTGTGGGGTCAGCGACCGGATCGGTGGCTGTCGTCGCCACCATGAGCGTCCAGGCGATCCACCATCCGTACATGAAGCTCCACCTCTCCCGTCCGGCCCATGATACTAGGAGTCCTGGGGGGCGTCGCCCGATTCGCCGGTAGCCGGCCGAGTTGGAGTGGAGGTGATGGCCGGCGCCGTGTAGCATACAGCGCCGGAGGTGTGCTGGAGCCATGCGCGTCGCCCTCGCCATTCTGGCGGGCAAGCTCGTCGGCTGGCTGTCCCGCGCCACGGGCCGCGGCGGGGGCACGTCCCTGCCCGGCAAGGTGGCCCTCCGGATCTGCCCCGACCTCCACGCGCGCCTGGCCGGTCGCCTCCGCCGCGGGGTGCTCCTGGTCACCGGAACCAACGGCAAGACGACCAC
>WJIW01000105.1 GCA_014730065.1 Armatimonadia bacterium
GCGGGGCCGTCTTGCGCCGGCGCTGCGATTCCGGTACCCTACAGGCGCTCAGGTGGTAGCAGCGAGTACCTTCGGTGCCGGCTGGAGCCGGCCGCGACATGCCTAGGAGTCACCCATGCCACGTGCCATGGTCACGGGTGGGGCCGGGTTCATCGGGTCCCACCTCGTAGATGCCCTCGTACGCCGGGGCGACCCCGTCCTCATCGTCGATAACCTTATCACCGGCAAGCGCGAAAACGTCAACCCGGATGCGGATTTCGAGGAGACGGACATCCGGACCCCGGCGGCCGCCGAGCTGGTGCGCCGTTTCCAGCCGGAGATCATCTTCCATCACGCCGCGCAAATGGATGTTCGTAAGTCGGTAGCCGATCCCCTCTATGATGCCGACGTGAATATCCGCGGACTCATCAATCTGCTGGAGGCGGGCACAGAAGTGGGGACGCGCCAAGTCGTCTTCGCCAGCTCGGGCGGAACGGTGTACGGCGAGGCCGACGAGGTGCCCACAACCGAGTCGGCGCCTCTCCGGCCCGAGAGCCCGTACGGGGTGAGTAAGCTGTCGTCGGAGTACTATCTCGGGTACTACGGGCGCGGGAAGGGCCTCTCTTGCGTGTCGCTGCGATATGGCAACGTCTACGGGCCGCGCCAGGATCCCCACGGTGAGGCCGGGGTGGTCGCCATTTTCACGGGGCTCCTGCTCGAGGGCCGGCGCTGCAAGATCTTCGGCGATGGCGAGCAGACCAGGGACTACGTTCACGTGCACGACGTGGTCTCGGCCAACCTGGCGGCCATGGAGCGAGGCCCCGAGGGCGCCATCAGTCTCAACGTGGGCACCGCCATGCCGACGTCGGTCAACACGCTCCACGCCATGCTCGCTGACTTCGCTGGCGGGGACCCCGACGTCGAGCGGGCACCGGCGCGCGAGGGCGAGCTTCAGCGGTCGGCACTGGACTTTTCCAAGGCGCGGGAGGTCCTCGGCTGGAGGCCCGAGGTGCAGTTGTGTGACGGCCTGCGGAGCTACGTTGAGCACATGCGGGCCCACAGGGCTCCGGGGTAGCGGCCGGCTGGGCTGGAGGAGGATTGGCATGCGTCTGGGAGTTATGACCAGTGGCGGCGACTCGCCGGGGATGAACGCGGCGATCCGCGCGGTGGTTCGCACGGCGATCCATCAAGACATGGGTGTCGTGGGGATCATGCGTGGCTTCCTGGGCATCGCCTGCGACGCACCCGATGTGAAGGACCTGGACACCGACTCCGTCTCGAACATCCTCCAGCGGGGCGGGACCATCCTCAAGAGCGGCCGATGCCCTGAGATGCTCACGGAGGAGGGCAGGGAGCGCGCCGCGGCCCACCTGCGCGAAGCGGGCGTGGACGTCCTGTTGGCCATCGGCGGCAATGGCACCATGCAGGGGCTTCAGGCGCTACTGAACCACTGGAACGGAGGGCTCATCCTCCTGCCCGGCACCATCGACAACGACTGTGGCGGCACCGACTACACCATCGGGTACGACACGGCGCTGAACACGGCACTGGATTCCATCGATCGCATTCGCGATACCGCCGAGGCCTTCGACCGGGTGTTCCTGGTGGAGGTTATGGGGCGGCACTGCGGGGCTCTCGCCGTAGGGGCCGCCATCGCCGGCGGCGCCGAGGAGGTCATCATTCCCGAGACGCCCACGGACCTGGAGGCTCTGGCCCGGCGGCTCATCGAGGGTCAGAAGCTGGGCCGGGGTACTAGTATCGTGGTCGTCTCCGAGCACGACGATGCGGGCAATGCCCCCGAGATCGCCGGCTGGCTGGGGGAGAACTACTCCATCGATACCCGGGTCTGCGTACTGGGTCACACCCAGCGCGGTGGCCGCCCCACTGCCGACGATCGCATACTAGCCAGCCGCCTCGGCGTATACGCCGTGCGTCTGGCCCAGGAGACCCAGGGCCGGGTCGCAGCCGTTGTGGGCGTTCGCAGTGATAAGGTGGTCACCACTCCCCTGGCCGAGGCCGTCAAAGAGGGCGGTCACCTGGATCCCGGCCTGGCCGACCTGGTAGCGGAGCTATCGCGCTAGCGGTTGGGCGTCGTTAGGCCAGGTCCAGGGTCCACAGCCGCTGCAGCCGCTTGCAGAAGTCCTCGATGGCGCCGTCCCAGATCCGCTGGCCCAGCTCCGCATCGGCCTCCGTGGGATCGCCGATAACGCCGTTGTCGGTGAGCTCGTGAGTCAGCCACTCCCAGTCGGGCTCCCGGTCGACCTTCAGCTTGGGCTTGCGAATGCGGTCCCGGCGGACCTTCTCGGGCCGGTCGGCGAGCATGAGCGAGGTCTCGATCAGGTCGGCATGGCCCCGCACTCCCCCCTCATCGGGCAGCTCCTCTAGAATCTCCTGGAACCACGGCGGCACCTGGGACATACGGTCCAGGCTGATCCTGACGGGGAGGTGGCGGTACTCGTCGGCCACATGGCGGCACGCCACCTCCAGGGCTGGGATGTTGCCTCCATGGCCGCTGACGACGGCGATCTTCCTGAAACCGTGGTCCACCACACCGGTCAAGACCTCGCAGACCACGCTGACGTAGATCTGGGGGTCGATGGTGATGGTGCCGGCATAGGCGGTGTGATGGGCCGAGACGCCGTAGTGGAGAGTGGGCAGCACCAGGGCACGCACGCCGTGCTCCGCCCAGACCTTCTCGGCGGCGGCGATGGTGATCTTCTCGGCGATGCGGCTGTCGGTGTCCACGGTCATTGCGGGGCCGTGCTGCTCCGTGGCGCCGCACGGCAGAACCACCAAAGAGCTGGCCTCGGCGAGCTGCGCCAGCTCCTCCCAGGTGTGATCGCCCCACATTACGCTTACGGCTTCGGACATGTACCGGGTTCCCTCCTGATGGCCCGCAGGCCGTGCCGGCCACGGGATGTGGCCGCGCACAGTGTAAGCGCGATGGCCGGTACGCTCAAGAGGAGGGGTCGGTGGGGTTGGCCGTGTGTGCCGGTAGATCGAGGTAGAATGTGGACCCTTCGCCGGTCTTGGAGGTCACGCCGATATCGCCGCCGTGGGCCTCGACGAAGGCCTTGCAGAGGTACAGGCCGAGTCCATGGCCCGCCTTGCGGCGATGGCTCTTGTCGCCAACCCGCTGGAACCGGTCGAAGACGGTTGGGAGCTCTTCCTCGGAGATGCCCTTTCCATGGTCCGTGACGGAGAGGCGCAAGCCGCCGTCGGCCTGATGGCACGCGCTCACTAGCACCTCTCCCGGATCGGAGTACTTCACGGCATTGGTGAGGAAGTTGATGACGACCTGCTCGATCTTGTCCGCGTCCATGTGGGCCGACGACAGGCCATCGGCCACCTCCACCCTGAACTCGTGGGTGTCGGAGGCATAGGCTTCCCGGACGGCGGTTACGGCGCTCAGCAGCATGTCGGGGACGGACGTCTCGCGGACGTTCAGGTCCAGGGCCCGTCCCGCTTCGATCTTCGATAGGTCCAGCAGATTTGTGACCAGGTTGTTCACCCGGGCGGCTTGATTGAGGATGATCCCCAGGAACTCGCCCCGTGTCTGGTCGTCGACGGCGTCACCCTTATCCTTGAGGGTGCGGGCGAATCCGACGATGGCGGTGAGGGGGGTCTTCAGCTCGTGACTGGTAAGGCTGACCACCTCGGACTTGAGGGCCGCCAGCTCCCGAAGCTCGGTCACGTCCAGCATGGAGATCACATAGCCATCGACGGTCTCGCCCCCCGAGTAGATGGGCGACACATGCACCTGGTAATTGCGGGCCACGGGGCTGCCCAGGGCGATCTCTGGGGTCTCCGTGGTCTCCGTGGTCTCACCCGCGAAGACCTTCTGTAGGGCTTCGGCCAGAACCTTGCCCTCCTCGGTGCTGGACAGGGCGGGGACGATGGGCCGCATGAGGGCCAGCCCCGGCTGCAGTCCCAGGGCTTCCTCGGCGGAGCGGTTGATGAGCATCAAGGTGCGCTCGGCGTCGGCCACGAGCACGGGGTTGGCGATGGACCTCACGATGTTTTGTAGCCGCTCACGGATCTGGGTCAGGTCCTGGTTGATCTCCAGGATCTCCGACTGGGCATCGGCCACACGCTCGGTGAGCTTCTCCACCAGCCGCTTGTTCTCTATGGCCAGAGCGGCCTGGCTGGCAAAGGTCAGGGCCAGGTGAACGTCGTCCTCGGTGAAGTCCGTCCCTCGAGTGTCGTCCCTTATGTTCAGCACGCCCACGACCCGGTCGCGGATCCTGAGGGGCACGCAGATGGCCGCCGACCACCGCTGCTGAGTCATGGTGGACAGGCGGTGGCGCTGGCCCTTGCGCATGAGGACGGGCTCGCCGGTCTTGGCCACATGGCCCGATACGCCCTCGCCAACCTTGACCCGGACCTGGTCCACGACTTCGGGGGGCAGGCCCTGGGCGTACGCGATGCGCATCACGTCGGTGCCGGGCGACACGAGCATGACCGAGCCGTTGTCGGCTTCCATGAGCGAGGTGGCCATGTGGAGGATGTCCTTGACCACCTGGTCGATGTCGGGCTCGCGAGAGATGATCTCGCCCACGGTGTTGAGGACCATCATCTGGGATTGGGCGCGGTGAGCCCTGGTGGCCTGCTCGATCAGGTCGGCGTAGACCTCGCGAAGCATCTGAAGTCCATCGGTGACGCGGTCCTTGGCCTCGGCGTCGAGGTCGCCCAGGGGGCCGGCGAGAAGAACGGCTACAGGGGACACCCGGTCGGCCAGGTAGACTCGGCCGTCCTGCTCGATCAGGGTGGGGGGTTCATGGGCGTCGGAGCTGGGCACCGACGCCATGATCGCCTCGATGCCCTCCTCCCGGATGCGGACCGAGCCGGCGCCCCTGAGGTCCACCGCCGAGGAGCCCGCCGTGACGAGGGCCACGTCGGTGCCGAAGAGACGCTGGAACCGGCTCCTCGCCTGGCTCGGAAGACTAGTCGTACTCGTCGTCCCCGCATGCTGGGTGCTCGGCCAAGCCGTCGCCATCGGAGTCCTCCCACCTCAGGTCTTCCTCAGTCGAGGGCGGAATCCCACCCTACTCCGTACATATCGCTATGGCGTCACGGGATCGATCGACGCGA